>CAKZKY010000039.1 GCA_937124575.1 uncultured Pseudomonadota bacterium
TGAGGATTCGGGTTGGGTATATCCAAATACTCTTTTCTGAACACAATGGCGCATTTCTCTTGTTCGAACAATAAAGGCACTTTAAAAACTTTGTGGTACTTCTCCACATAGTCAGGCGGAATATGCTGAAATTTAATACGAGCAGGCTTGAAATCTTCGCCAAGCACAGACCTTAAGATTTTCAGCCCCTGACAAGCCTCAAATTCTATTAGAGGGATACAGAGATACTTGGAATTCATATATTGCATAGACCATTCGGCAAACTCTTTTCCTTCTTCAAATCCTGCTTTACAGACCTCATTTGCCAGATTGGAGTACCTCGCCACATGAATGAGGGACTCTCTAACCGTATTACAATTACTAGCCAAATGAAACACGATACCAATACACTCAAAGACTGCACGTTGCCCAAGAATTAATCCAATTTCAGGCAGATGGGTCAGCTCCGGGGCCATTCTCCCCAGCTTGATATATTTTTCAACCGGTATCCGACCGTCGGGGTTATCCAACTGATCTCTCTTCAGATTAGACACGGCAAAAATCTGTTCCTCGGTTACCCCCCAGTCTATTAGACTTTGAAAGAACCTATTCACATGCCCCGCGGCTATGGTAAGCGACTGTTTCATATTTCCTATCTTCCACAAATTCCTTAAACTCTCTACACAATTTTGACCGCTTTTTCAAGAGGAAAAGTTAGGTTCCGTCTGTGTCCTAAAAAGTCAATTTTCTTGACTATAAGGTCATTGCAAATATCATTATCACCATATATGATCCCTTTTTAAGAAAAGGCCTGCTTTTCTATATGGGTTGCATTGCCTGAGCAGTACTGGAGGCCAATGCCATCACACCGTAATATTTAAAAAGGAGGGAAATTATGAAAACGGATATCCGAAAACATGTGTACTGGCTAATTGTATGTGTGGTAATCATCGCCTTTTCAGCCATCATGGGCTATGCCATCAAGCGCGACTTTGGAAAGGTTGAAGTCCAATCTGTGAGGCTGATGGACGACTCTGGTGAAGTCATTGCCGGCAATCTTTTCCGTCCTAAAGCCGCCACTCCACAGAACAAGATGCCGGGTGTCCTCAACATGAGTGGCTATCAGAACGACAAGAATACGACGAATTCCTTTTCCATTGAGCTTGCGAGGCGCGGGTTCGTGGTCCTGGCAGTCGACTTCTTGGGGCATGGTGATTCAAGCGGAAATGTACAGCTCATACGATTTATGTTCGGCAAACCCGATGACCCTTACAGCCTTGGCATGAACACCGCCTACCAATACCTTAAGAACCTACCCTTTGTGGACACCACTAACCTAGGCCTCATGGGCCATTCCATGGGGGGCGTTGCGGCCCAGAAAGTCGCCGCTATGAACCCGGATCACAGGGCGATTAATCCTTATGCGACTTTGCTTATCGGCATTCCCGGTCTCAAAAACTATCTTCACACCATAGCCCGCTACGAAGAGTTTAATATTTTCCGGGAGATGCAGCCTCGTACGGAGGGCTTGATCAATGATCCGAAGTTTGTGGGGAGGTTTGGGCTGACTGCCCCCATTAAGTGGGATACAACTTATGGCGACTTTTCCCAAGGCACGGCGCGAAGAATGGCCTATATCCAGATGGAACACCATTTCACTCCCCTCACCAAAAAAGCGGTGGCTGAGGCGGTGGATTGGATGCGGCTCTCACTCAAAGGAGGTCAGAAGGATGTCCATTGGATCGAGCCGACCAGCCAGATCTTTAAGTGGAAGGAATTTTTCGGGCTTATCGCTTTTGTGGTAACGATGCTCTCTCTGATTCCACTGACGAACATCCTGCTGGCGGCCAATTTCTTCGGGCCCGTTGCTCAGCCGATGCCCAACCGGTACGTTCCCAGCAAAGGCACGTGGTGGTCTTTTGCCACCATCAACGCGCTGATTGGGTTAATTCTCTTCCTACCTTTGACTACATTGGTATTTCCGGTCGACAAGGTAATTGCGATACTCCCCTTTATGAAACTGCAGATTGGCAACGGGACCACGCTTTGGTTTTTGGCGAATGCCATCGTATGCGCCATCTTGTTCTTCATCTGGTACCGTACATCTGCCAGGAAAGCCGGGGTGACCATGTACGATATGGGAGTCTCGTTTGACAAGGAGAAAACGAAATTCGATTGGGGCATCCTCGGTAAGACCCTGCTCGTGGGCGGGATCCTGTTCGCTTGGATGTACGTCCTGGAAGGCATTTCCCAGTGGGCGCTGGGAGAAGAGTTTCGCGTCTACATGGCTTTCATGCGACAATTCAGCAGCCCCCTGCGCTTCGGACTGTTTTGGATCTATCTCATCCCTGCGTTGGCATTCTTCTTGATAAACGGTGGTATCTTGTTGTTCGGCCAGCTTCGCCAAAAGGAATACGGCACCCCGGCAAAGACGCAGTTCATGTGGTGGCTCAAGATCCTCTACGCAAGTTTGATGGGACTGTTCCTCATATGGGCCTTCCAGTATCTACCAATGTATTTCGGGAATCCAAGTGGTTATGGTCTCGAGGCGGTAGGACTTCCACAATACGCGGGAATGTGGCCGTTGATACTGCAGGTTTACATTCCTGTGTTTGCCTTCCTGCTCTTCCTGCTAACATGGTTCTTCCGGCGCACCGGAAGAATTTACCTGGGTGCGTTGATGATATCAAGCCTGTGGATCTGGTGGTTGGCTGCCGGCTCAGTGATCGGCCCATAGTAAATTGTTCCCTGGCTTGCCAGCCCAGTGAGTGAGACTTCAGGCAGAGTCAGAAATGGCTCTGCCTTTTTATTTTAACACGATGTGGTTCACCTATTTTGCCTACCCAGATGGGCTAAAAAACCCCCTCCTTCTCTTGTCGCCATCCCATATTGGCACTTTTCCTCAATATCTATTAAAGTTTGTGAAAAAAAGCTCTATAATACCGAATTAACGAACCCTGACCCTAATCCGT
>CAKZKY010000040.1 GCA_937124575.1 uncultured Pseudomonadota bacterium
GTTTGGTATTCATCATTCTCTTAATCACCAATAACCAAATTCCAAGCAGTAACTCCCCCACTCCCTCTCTTAAATTAAGAGGGGGTAGGGGGGAGTTATTTTGAGGTTATTTCTATAAGTAATCTGCCATCTTCCTCTCTTTTAGAATACCTAATGGAAAATAGGGGATCATCTCCTCTTCAACACGGCGATTTGCCTCAAGGGAAGAAAGGCCCCAGTTGGTCGGGCAAGACATCAGAACCTCAACCATGGAGAAGCCGATGCCCTCAATCTGCATCTGAAATGCCTTTCGGATCGCTCTCTTCGCCTTCATCAAGTTGGATGGGTTATTGACTGCTACTCTGGCTACAAAGGCACTTCCTTCTAGGGTGGCCATCATCTCTGCCATCCGGATGGGATAGCCATCGTAGCTGAAGTCCCTTCCGTATGGACTGGTCGTTGTCTTTTGCCCGAGGAGAGTTGTGGGTGCCATCTGTCCTCCGGTCATCCCGTAGATTCCATTGTTGGCGAAGATGAGGGTGATGTTTTCACCACGGTTCGCTGTATGGATTCCCTCAGCGATCCCAATGGCTCCTAAATCTCCATCTCCCTGAATGGTAAAGACAATCAAATCCTTCCTTGCTCGCTTCACACCCGAAGCAACCGCAGAGGCTCTCCCATGGGGAGCTTCGACGACATCAATATCGAAGTAGTCGTACATAAAGACAGAACAACCTACTGAAGCAACGCCGATCGTCTTCTCTCTGATCTTAAAGTGGTCAATTGCTTCTGCAACCAATCGATGAACGATTCCATGGTGGCATCCTGGGCAGAAATGGAAAGGGACATCAATCAGGCATTCAGGACGTTTGAATACGAGTTCCATCACAACCTCATTTCAGATTTAAGATTTTAGATTTCAGATTGTAGATTGGAGAAAGAATATCTAAAATCTGAAATATAAAATGTGAAATTAACGGTAATATTTCTTAATCTCTTCCAAAATCTCTTCTGGAGGGGGCAAGGCTCCAGGAGGTTTTCCATAGAAAAAGACCTCGGCATCTCGATCCACCGAGAGTTTCACATCCTCTACCATCTGACCTGTATTTAATTCGACCGTTAAAAATTTCTTAACCTTTTTCGAAAGGTCAAGGAGTGTTTTTTCAGGATAGGGAAAAAGTGTAATGGGTCGGAATAGACCAACCCTCATCCCTTCTTCTCTGGCCAGTTCCATAGCGGTTTTCGAAACCCTTGCCATGCTCCCGAAAGCCACCAGAATAAAGTTTGCATCTTCAGTATTGACCATTTCGAAACGAACCTCCTCCCTCTTCATCCTTTCATATTTCTGGTAAAGTTTCCAGTTATGTTCGGTTAGCTCGCCTTCCTGGAGATAGAGCGATTTGATCCGGTTTGGTTTTCTTCCTTTGGCTCCGGTCAGTGCCCAATCCTTTGGGGGAAGATCCATCTTTGCTGGTTTTTTGCGGATGAGCGGCTCCTTCATTTGTCCGATGAGGGCATCTCCGAGAATCATCGCTGGGTTCCGATATTTGTCAGCGAGATCAAAGGCCAGAAAGGTCAGGTCATACATCTCCTGGACCGTTGAAGGGGCGAGCACAATCATTCGATAGTCACCATGTCCTCCACCTCGTGTTGCCTGGAAATAGTCTCCCTGAGAGGCCGAAATCCCTCCAAGCCCAGGTCCGCTTCGAGAGATATTAACAATCACAACCGGTAGCTCGCTCCCAGCCATATAGGAAAGTCCTTCCTGCATCAGCGATATTCCGGGACTGGAGGACGAAGACATGGCTCTGGTTCCAGTTGCAGATGCTCCCAAGAGCAGATTGATCGATGCAATCTCACTCTCGGCCTGAATGAATTCTCCGCCAAGAGGAGGGAGGTGTTTGGAGAGGTATTCGGGTATCTCGTTCTGAGGGGTGATCGGATACCCAAAAAAGAGGCGGCATCCTGCATCAATGGCTCCCATGGCAACGGCCTCATTTCCCCTCACCAATATTTTTTCAACATCTTGATCCATACCGACCCTTTCTCTCCTTCTCTATTTTTTATCTTTCCAGACCTTTATGGCTACATCTGGGCAGATCTCTCCGCAGATCGCACAGCCTGTACAGGAGCCGTTATCATCCCAGACCACAAAGAAATATCCTTGGCGGTTGATCTCCTCACCGATTCGGATTAATTCCTTAGGGCAAGAGATGGTGCAGAGGGCGCATCCTTTACAGCGTTCTTTATCAATTTCGATTTTAGCTGCCATCATTCCACCACGATTAACATTCCAATAACAGAATTCGAAATAATAACTCCCCCTTTCCCCCTCTTAATTTAAGAGGGGGTAGGGGGCGTTAAGCCTTAGATCACTTTCATTTCCTTAAACCGTTGTATATCCCTTTCCGTATATCCTATCGCCTTTAGGACCTCGATGGTATGTTCTCCTCGCTGAGGTGATGGAATTGGGTTTTCAAATGGGAAGAGGGAGGATTTGATCGGATTTCCTACCTGCCGGATCTTTCCCTCCACAGGGTGTTCATATTCAATGACCATCTTACGATGAATGACTTGTGGATGCTGAAAAACCTCATCAAGGGTCAATATCGGTTCACAGCAGGCATCAATCCCCTTGAAGAAATCGATCCATTCTTTTTGAGTCTTAGTCTTGAAAAGGTTCTTAATCTCCTCGATGATTCGAACCCTTTCTTCACCCTCGATAAATTGTTTTAAGATGAGGTCTTTTTTCCCAACAGCCTCACAGAAGTTTTTCCAGAATTTGGGTTCTAATGCTCCCAGAGACATATATTTTCCGTCTTTGGTTGGATAGACCTGGTAACAGGCATACCTTCCTGAGAGGTGCATCTCCCCCCTTTTTGGAAGTTCTTTATCCATCAGGTATTTTCCTGCATGGATGGAAAGCCAGGAGATAACCCCATCATGCATTGCAATATCGAGATGTTGCCCTCTGCCAGTTTTCTCGCGATTTAAAATAGCGGCTAAGATAGAAATTGCCGCCATCATGGCACCTGCACCAATATCTGCAATCTGTACAGACGGGATTATTGGACCAGTCTCTTTGGTCCCGGTCAATTCGAGGAGGCCTCCAAGGCCGATGTAGTTGATGTCATGTCCGGATCTGTCTCTATAAGGTCCATCCTGTCCATATCCGGAAAGGGAGCAAAGAATCACTCCTGGGTTTTTCTTTTGCAGTTCTTGGTAGCCGATACCAAGTCGATCCATCACTCCGGGTCTGAAGCCCTCCAAAACAATGTCATAGGTTTCGATCAATTTATAAAAAATCCCTTTTCCTTCCTCAACTTTGAGGTTCAGAGTCATACTCTTCTTATTTCTGTTGAGAGTGAGAAAGTAGGCTCCATCATTCTTGCGAACAGGTCCCATGGTTCGCATATAATCGCCCTGCGCAAGGTCTTCAATCTTAAGTACTTCCATACCAAGATCGGCCAGCAGAAGAGTGCAGTAGGGACCTGGCAAAAGCCTTGAAAGATCAAGCATTTTAAAGCCTGTTAGAGGTCCCATAAAAGATAACCATTCAAAGAGATTTCTTTTTAATAACATATTGTTTTTGAAAATAAAAGGTTTCAGAGATTCGACCGAATTTTTAAGCAATCGTTAACAGTTAAGGGCCTTATCCAAAAGAGATTCAAAGAGAAAAAAAAGAAAAATCTTGACGTATTTTTTTAAGAATGCTAATCAATAAGTCCAAAAGAAAATCCACAACTCAATTTTTTAAAAGGAGGGATTTTATGAAAAAAGGGATAAAAAAGGATACAAAGAAATCATCGGAAAGGGCCACAAAAAAGGGGCTAAAGCAAGCCGGGAAGAAGGTTCAAAAAGTGTCCTTGAAAAAGATTTCTACAAAAATTACAAAAAAAACGATTAAAAAGGTAACTCCCAAGACCATCAAAAAGGTGGTTAAGAAAACAGTTTCAAAGGCAAGGCCATCGATCAAACGCCCAAAAAAAGTGAAACCTATTGAGATCATTAAGAAAAAGCCTCTACTGGAAGTGACTCTCCCTCCAATAAAGACCACAAAAACTCCACTTTGGGTGCCAAAAGCCGATACGATTAAGAATGCCAATATGACACGATTTATATACTTTGTGAACCAGAAATATGGAAAACAGTTCAGAACATTTAATGACTTATATGAATGGTCTGTTGATGCGATACCTGATTTCTGGGCCTCTGTCTGGGAGTTTGTCGATGTGAAGGCTTCTCGGCGATGGGACCGAGTGGTTGAGGATTTGGGTGTCTTTCCAGGAACAAAATGGTTTTTAGGGGCCAGGCTCAACTTTGCAGAGAACCTTCTGAGATACCGGGATGACCGATTGGCTTTCATCTTCAGAGGAGAAACCCAGAAATATGCGACAATGACTTACCGGGAACTTTATTATACGGTTGCGCGGTTAGCCAAGTCGTTGCGCGAGTTAGGGATTCAACCCGGCGACCGAATCGCTGGCTATATGCCCAATATGATGGAGACAACCATTGCCATGTTGGCTGCGACAAGCATTGGTGCAGTCTGGTCTTCCTGTGCTACAGACATTGGACCTCAAGCTGCGCTTGACCGATTGGGCCAAATCGAGCCCAAGGTCTTGTTTTCAGTGGACGGTTATTATTATAAGGCAAAGGCCTTTAATACCTTGGGGAATGCTGCAGAGGTTGCCAGAGGTATCCCTTCTCTTAAAAAGGTGGTGATCGTTTCATACACAGGGGAGAAGCCAGATATTGGGAATATTCCCGACGGTATCCATTATGAGGACTTTCTATCTCCGGAAGAGGAACCAGAGCTTCAATTTGAACAATTGCCCTTTGACCATCCGGTCTATATCATGTTCTCTTCCGGCACCACTGGAAAACCCAAATGCATGGTTCAAGGAGCTGGCGGAATTCTGCTCCACCATTTGAAAGAGTTGATTATTCATAGTGACCTGAGGCGGGAGGATAAGGTCTTCTATATCACCACCTGTAGCTGGATGATGTGGAATTGGTTAATGTCAACCCTTGGCGTGGGAGCTACTGTGGTCCTGTATGATGGCAACCCGAATTACCCAGATGCTTATGCCATGTGGAAGATGGTTCAAGACGAAAAGATTACCTTTTTCGGACTCAGCGCAAGCTATATCAACTATCTCCGGGGCGAGGGCGTTCAACCCGGCAAGCATTACGATCTCTCCTCCCTGAGAGAGATTTCTCAGACCGGTTCTGTGCTCTCAGCCGAAGGTTTCGAATGGGTCTATCGGGAAATTAAGAAGGATCTCCATTTCAACTCCATCTCGGGCGGCACGGATATCAATGGCTGCTTTGCGATTGGCAGTCCAATTCAGCGGGTCTTTGCAGGTGAGCTTCAAGGACCGGGTTTAGGTATGAAAGTAAAGGCATACGATGAGAATGGAAAGCCTGTCTGGGATAAAGAGGGAGAGCTGGTATGCGAGGCTCCTGCGCCGTGCATGCCCCTCTATTTCTGGAACGATCCAAACGGAGAGAAATATAGATCTGCCTACTTCGATTACTATCCGGGTGTGTGGCGACATGGTGACTATGTTGTGTTCCACAGTGATACGGGTGGCATCACCTTCTATGGAAGATCTGATGCCGTGCTTAAACCCTCTGGAGTCAGAATTGGAACTGCCGAAATCTATAATGTGGTCGAGAAGATCGAAGGGATTGCGGACAGCCTGGCCATTGGGCAGAATTGGGAAGGCGAACAGCGAATTATTCTCTTTGTTAAACTCGCTCAGGGGGTTGAGCTGACCGAGGAGCTTAAGAATACGATCAAAAAGACCCTCCGGGAGAAGGCGTCACCCCGTCACGTTCCAGCCATCATCATGGAGATGCCAAGCGCGCCTTACACCATGAATATGAAAAAAGTGGAGAGTGCGGTTACCAACATCATCCATGGAAGGCCGGTTTTGAACCGCGATGCCTTGAGCAACCCGGAAGTTCTGGACTATTTTGAAAAGATCGTTCCGGAATTGCAGAAATGATGAAAAGTAATAAGTTCGGAGT
>CAKZKY010000041.1 GCA_937124575.1 uncultured Pseudomonadota bacterium
AAGATGTTTTTTCTATCAAGTTTTTTTCTTAAACCGATTACTTTTTAGATGAGAGAAGGGGATCTAAAATTTAACTAAAATTTAACCGGTTCTTAATCTGAATGTAACAGAGATCGAATAGAATAAGTGAAAGAGTTGCTTAGATGGGGGAAATGATTCTTCATGGGAGGCAAGGGTGCCCTGGAAAGGAGACCTGATTTTGGGCCAAACGCTTCGAAAAGGAGGTGATTGAACGGACTAAAAATTAAAGCAACTGTAACAAAGGGGTGTTAAAAATGAATCAAAATATTACATTAAGAAAGATAAGCCCCTGTGAACCACAGGCTCTCATCGATCCTCTTGACAGATAGATATGCAGTACGAATTCAGATACGGAGCCGATTTTTTGCTCATCAAATTATCCGGCATGGCCTTGGCGAATGAGCGTCTGCTGATCAGAAGATCGCTGATGTTGCACCTTAAAACTATTACGGGGAGAACGGCATATCTCAACGACCTCTTATCGCCCGCCAATATCCTCGGGTACATACTTAAAGAGTGATTTCAATGAGGGGGAGGTGGAAAAGATGGGAAAATCAAATGTAATCAAACAGTAACGTTTCTGTAACATAATTGTCACAAAACCCAAATAAAATAATTTGAAAGGAGATTGAAATGAAGAAAATCAGGCAATTCAGGAAAGTTAAAGGTTTAACAACGATTTTAACCATTTATTTCTCAATCCTGTTCATGGCCCTATGGATTACAGGGGCAATCAATCCGGCTTGGTCTCAGGACAGAATCATCAAGATTGATGGCTCAAGCACGGTCTATCCGATTACCGAGGCCGTCGCTGAGGAATTTCAAAAGATGAAAAGGGGAACGGTGAAAGTCACCGTTGGCATTTCCGGAACAGGTGGAGGTTTTAAAAAATTCACGAGAGGGGAAACCGATATTTCAAATGCCTCCAGACCCATCGTTAAAAAGGAGATAGACGAGGCCAAGACAGCGGGTATTGACTTTATTGAACTTCCCATTGCCTATGATGGGCTTGCTGTCATGGTCAATCCTAAAAACACCTGGGTTTCTTCCATGAGTGTGGCTGAATTAAAAAAGATATGGGAACCAGCAGCCGAAGGTAAAATCACAAGATGGAACCAGGTAAATCCTGCATGGCCGGATATCCCATTAAAACTTTACGGACCTGGAGTGGACTCTGGAACGTTCGATTATTTCACTGAAGCCATTGTAGGAAAAGCTCGCTCCAGCAGAGGTGACTTTACAGCCAGCGAAGACGACAATGTGCTGGTTCAGGGAATCTCCTCAGACCGGGGTGGCCTTGGATTCTTCGGCTATGCCTACTATGCGGAGAACCCAGATAAGTTGAAACTGGTGGCTATTGATGGGGGTAGAGGACCAATCCTTCCTTCAGAAAAGACAGTCATGGATGGAACTTATTCCCCTCTTTCCAGACCCATCTTCATCTATATCAATAAAAAATCTGCAGAGAAAGCCGAAGTCAGAGAATTTGTTGAGTTTTACCTGAAACATGCACCCAAATTGGTGAAGCAGGTCAAATATATCCCCCTTCCAGATAGGGCTTACAGGCTTGCTGAGGAACGATTTACAAAGAGAATCACTGGTACGGTCTTCGGAGGAGAGGCTAAAATCGGTATGAAGATTGAAGACCTCCTCAAACTGGAAGAGAAGAAATAGAACGTGCATAAAAGAAAACCCATTATAAAAATCAAAGAACGGGGCATTGAGAGTCTTTTACTTCTCAGTGCCCTTTCTTCTATCTTTGTCACACTGAGTATTGTCTTCATTCTTTTTTATGAAGCCATAGGCTTCTTTAAGGATGTACCCTTACTTGAATTCCTAACTGGCAAACAATGGACGCCTCTCTTTGCTCAACCTAAGTTCGGCATTTTGCCTCTTGTGACAGGAACTTTGTTGGTAACATTCATTGCCGTATCGGTGGCCTTACCAATCGGTCTGATCGTAGCTGTCTATCTCAGTGAATATGCTCCCTTTAAAGTGAAGGAAGTGGCCAAACCTATCCTTGAGATTCTTGCGGCTGTTCCAACCGTTGTCTATGGTTATTTTGCCCTTCTCTTTCTCACCCCCATCCTCCAAAAATTCATTCCCGAGCTTTCTGGTTTTAATGCCCTTAGCCCGGGAATCATCATGGGGATCATGATCATTCCCTATGTCAGCTCTGTAAGCGAAGATGCCATGAAAGCGGTGCCCATGCATATCCGGGAGGGCTCCTATGCCATGGGTGCGACCAAATTCCAAACCGCATTCAGGGTCGTTATCCCCTCGGCTTTTTCTGGGATTGCAGCGGCCTATATCATCGGCATCTCAAGGGCGATCGGCGAGACTATGGTCGTTGCCATTGCAGCAGGCATGATGCCCAATCTGACCTTCAACCCTATTGAACCCATTCAAACGCTGACCGCCTATATTGTCGGGGTCAGTCTTGGAGATGTTCCTCACGGGACGCTTGAGTATAAGACCATCTTTGCCGCAGGAATCACCCTCTTTCTCATGACACTCTTTTTAAACATCCTCGGCTTCATCTTCAGGAGGAGGATCCGGGAGGTTTATTGATGATGCCTAAAGAGGACCAAAATATTTATTTTATCCGGGAAAGAATCAGTCGTAATAAACTTCGTGACCACCTCTTTGCAATCATTGGACTTCTCGCGACACTGATCGGTTTTGTTCTCCTTTTCACCCTCATCATTGACCTCCTGATTGACGGTTTCCCTCGATTAGGTTGGCAGTTTTTCACTTCCTACCCCTCCCGCTTTCCGGAAAAGGCAGGGATCCTTTCTGCCTGGGTGGGAACGACTCTGGTCATGATTGTGACCGCGGCCACAGCCGTTCCTCTCGGGATCGCCACAGGGATATATCTGGAGGAATACGGGAAGAAGAATTGGTTAACCCATCTCATCGAGATCAATATGAATAATCTCGCAGGAGTGCCCTCCATCATTTATGGATTGTTGGCCCTCGGGCTATTCGTCTATTTTTTTAGATTTGGAGAAAGCATTCTCACAGGAGGGCTAACCTTAGGTTTGCTAATTCTTCCCATGGTTGTGATTGCTACAAGGGAATCAATTCGGGCGATTCCCAACTCGATTAGAGAAGCCTCTTATGCTCTTGGCGCAACAAAATGGCAAACCGTCAAAGATCACATCATTCCTTATTCAACCGGAGGCATTCTCACAGGGATCATTATTGGGCTATCGAGAGCGATCGGTGAAACAGCGCCCATTATTACGGTTGGGGCTTTGACCTTCATCGCCTTTCTGCCGACCCCACCCATCACCTCGGAATTTCCTTTTCTCTCCTTTCGATGGCTCTCTGACCCTTTTACTGTGATGCCGATTCAGATGTTCAACTGGATTTCCAGACCTCAACATGCATTTCATCTCAATGCGGCAGCCGCAGGGATCGTCCTCCTCTTTATGACTCTCTTGATGAACGGGCTTGCCATCTATCTGCGATACCGCTTCAGGAGGAAAATCAAGTGGTAAGCTGGAGCATGAACTATGGTGAACATCTCTGAAAGCCTTAAGGCCCAGGTAAAAGATCTAAATTTTTATTATAACGATTATCAGGCGTTGAAAAACATCCAACTGCCGATCACTGAAAATAGAATTACGGCCCTCATTGGGCCTTCGGGGTGCGGCAAAACGACCTACCTCCGATGCTTCAATCGCATGCACGATCTCTATCCAGGGAATCGTTATGAAGGAGAAATCATCCTCTATCCCGACGGTTTGAACATCATCGAACCCAAAGTAGATCCCATTGAGGTCAGGATGCGAATCAGCATGGTCTTTCAAAAGCCGAACCCCTTTCCTAAAACGGTCTTTGAGAACGTGGCCTATGGATTAAGGGTGAGGGGTGAAACGCGAAAGAGCCTTTTGGAAGAAAAAGTAGAAAATGCATTGAAGCAAGCCGCACTGTGGGAAGAAGTTAAAGATAGGCTACACGACCTGGCATTCAATCTATCCGGAGGGCAACAGCAACGGTTATGCATCGCCAGGGCACTTGCTACCGGTCCTGAAATTCTGCTGTTTGATGAACCCACCTCAGCGCTCGACCCCACCGCCACCTCAAAAATCGAAGAACTGATCATCCAGCTCAAAAAAGAGGTAACCATCATCATCGTCACTCACAATATGCAACAGGCTGCCCGTGTCTCCGATTACACCGCCTTTATGTATCTTGGCGAGATCATCGAGTTCGATAAAACGGATAAAGTCTTCACCCATCCCTCCCAGAAATTGACTGAAGATTACATCACTGGCCGCTTCGGGTAAATACCATTGCGGATTTCAGATTGCAGATTGAAAACGATTCTTAATGAAATTATTGGGGGAATAAGATCTATCAAAGGAAAAAGTGATACGTAAATTTTTATAACACGTTTTAAAAAGCTGTATCATTTTTTAAAAGGAGAGGATTCATGATAACAGAGACCCAGTTTCAGAAGGAGTTGGAGGAATTAAAGGAAAATCTCTTAAAAATGGCCACTTTGGTCGAGGGAACCATTCACGATGCCGTCCAATCTCTGGTAAAAAGGGACTCGGAACTTGCAAATGAAATCTTCAAACGAGAAAAACAGATCAATGATTTGGAACTTGTCATTGATGAGATGTGTCTGAAGCTGTTGGCCTTAAGACAGCCGATGGCGGTTGATCTTCGCTTCATCACCTCTGCCATGAAGATCATCACCGACCTCGAGCGGATGGGAGACCAGGCGGTCAACATCGCTGAGAGGGCCCTTTCCCTCAACCAGGAGCCTCAGCTCAAACCCTACATTGACCTTCCTCGAATGGCAGAGATTGCTCAAACAATGGTCAAAGATGTGCTCGATGCTTTTGTCAACCGAGATTCCAAATTGGCACGCTCCGTCTGCGAACGGGATGATCTGGTGGATGGGTTAAACGACCAGGTCGTTCGGGAGCTCCTCACCTATATGATGTCCGACCCTAAAACCATCACCCGTGCCGTTCATCTGATGATCATTGCACGCTGCTTGGAGCGAATTGCAGATCATGCCACCAACATTGCAGAGGATGTCATCTTTATGGTGGATGCCCTGGTCATCAAACACCATGCCGATGTCAAGGAAGAGAAAGGATAAACACCAAAGTTCCAATAATCAAATAATGACCAAAATTCCGATCACCAAAACTTAACGGAAGGGAAATCAAGTTTCGGTGATTTGAAAATTGGTTGTTGAGATTTATTTGGAGTTTGGGATTTGAAGTTTGGGATTTCAAAGTATGAAATTTGATACAAATCTTGAGACCTTGCGGCGACAGGTCATCGTTGAGGCCTTTCGTTCCAGTGGTCCGGGAGGGCAGAGGAAGAACAAAACCGAGACCGCCGTCCGTCTGAAGCACCTTCCTTCTAACATCACCGTCACCGCAACAGAGCACCGTCTTCAATCCCAAAATCTCAAATTGGCTTTTGAGAGGCTTCAAAAACGTCTCCTGAAGCTCAACCAACCAAAGAAACGGCGAATCCCCACTTCAATTCCATTAAGGGCTATTGAAAAAAAGAGAGAGCAAAAGAGAATCCGCTCAATCCAAAAACATCTGAGAAAGAAAATTCACCCTGTTGCATTAAATTCAACGGATTGATTTACCCTGTTAGAAAATCTATATCTTTCCAACGGTATAGCTTACACCCCGATAGAGACTAAGTTTCATACGGGGAGCTTTCTAACGGGGTAAATATATCATAGAAAGGCTTATCTTGGAAAGGCTTATCTTGCTAACCAATCTCATTGAGAGCTCTTAAAAACTGCCTTTCGCTCCCTTATTAGAGATTTCTGTCCTTTTTCAGAAATCTCAAAAACATCCGCATTTTTTAAATACCAACCACTACCGAAAAAATCAAATTTTTTATTGACTTTTTGAATTAAGTCTTTTATGTTGAAATTAGTATAAACGCATTAAACTCTCTGAAATCGTCCCCTTACCCCCTCCCTCTCCCCTACGAGACTGTGTCACA
>CAKZKY010000042.1 GCA_937124575.1 uncultured Pseudomonadota bacterium
AATAAAAATCAGGTTAAGGTTAAGGCGACGGTGGCGAAGCCCGTCAAAACGAGGTTCGATACGAGTTTCGGTAACGACAGACGAATTTTTTAAACGAAGATGGCCCTTCAAACGGACGGAATCGTTCTGAACAACAGAAAGATAAAATCGTTCTATTTCCTCCTCGAGATCGATTGCCCTTCGATTGCGAATGAGGTAAAACCCGGTCAGTTCGTCATGATCCAAACCTCCAAGGATCACCACCCCCTTCTGAGGCGACCTTTTTCCGTTTATAGGAGTTACTCAACGAGGCATCCCAGAAAAGAGAAGAGAGGACATCTCTTCATTCTCTATAAAGAGGTTGGCGTCGGAACGGAGAAGATGGCCTCTTTTAAAAAAGGGCTGAGAGTCAATCTGATCGGCCCTCTCGGAAATGGATTTACCCTCCCTACCCTCTCCTCTTCGACAACGAATATTATCATTGGCGGAGGGGTTGGCATGGCCTCCCTTTCTGCCTTAGGCGAAAGATTAAAGAAAGGCAAGCTATATGTCTTCATCGGTGGAAAGACAGAAGACGATATCCTATGCGAGAATGATTTCAGAAGAAGGAAAGGTTTAAAGATCTTCATCGCAACTGAGGATGGAAGCCGTGGTAAAAAAGGGACCGTCGTTGATCTTTTCCAATCGGAGATGAAAAGGTTCAATCGAAATCAACCTCACCACCTCTTTATTTGCGGACCCGAAGGAATGTTGAAAGCGCTGTCTCGTGTGATCCCAAGGGAAAAGTGGACAACCCAGGTCTCTCTCGAAGCACGGATGGCCTGCGGGTTCGGTGCTTGCTGGGGGTGTGTGGTCAAAACCCAAAACACCCATCTGGTCTATCAGCGGGTCTGTAAAGAAGGACCTGTCTTTTCATGGTCTGAAATTGTCTGGGACTAAAAATGGAAACCGATAGCCATCCTGATCTATCCGTCCGAATCGGGAAACTCCGCTTAAAGAATCCGGTGATCGTTGCCTCGGGAACATTCGGATATGGAGAGGAATTTGAAACCTTCATGGATCTCGATCAGCTCGGAGCTATCATTCCAAAGGGGATCTCCTTAAATCCAATGCACGGAAATCCTCCTCCCAGAATCTTCGAGACTACAGGAGGAATTCTAAACTCAATCGGCCTCCAGAATCCAGGCCTTGACGCTTTCGTCAAAGAGAAGCTTCCCTACTTAAGAAAAATTCGAACGAAACTGATCGTCAACTTCTTCGGAAAGACCCCACAGGAATACGTTGAATTGGCCAAACGATTGGACGATATTGCCGGTCTTTCCGCCTTAGAGATGAACATCTCCTGCCCCAATGTTCAACAGGGTGGGATCATCTTCGGCACAGATCCGCGAATGACCTACCGATTGGTATCGAAAGTGAAAAGATCGATCCAGCGACCTCTCATTGTGAAACTATCCCCCAATGTCACCGATATTGCAGTGATCGCTCGATGTGCAGAGCAAGGGGGCGCTGATGCCGTCTCCCTTATCAATACCTTCAAAGCCATGGCGATCAATATCAATTCGAAAAGACCGGAGTTGGGAAACATCATCGGAGGCCTATCTGGCCCAGCCATTAAACCGATTGCCTTGAGGATGGTTTGGGAAGTGTCTCAGGCAGTAAAAATTCCTGTCATCGGGATAGGGGGAATCATGAAGGCAGAGGATGCAATTGAATTTATGCTTGCCGGAGCTTCAGCCATTCAAATCGGTACAGCCAATCTCATTCAGCCTCAAACGGGTATGGAAGTGATCTCAGGAATACGTCGATATCTTCTCAAAAATAGAATCGATTCGGTCCAAAACCTCATCGGCCTTTTCAAACCATAAGTTCCCCTACCCTCTTCTCCAATCCTTATATCAAAAAGGAGCCTTTTGACTCCCTCTTGTCCCCTCTTGTAACTCTCCTTCCTCCTCACTTAATAATTATTTGTTTCCTCCCCTTAATATAAGGGGAGGAAAGGAGGGGTTATTAAATGATTTTTTAACTCCCCCTTGCCCCCTCTTAAATAAGAGGGGGAGATATGTTATTCCTCTTAACTAAGAGAGGGGATATGTTATCC
>CAKZKY010000043.1 GCA_937124575.1 uncultured Pseudomonadota bacterium
GGATAATTTCATACATCCGATTGACGATTTCCTCCCTCCCAACAGCCTGCTCAAATCCTCCTCTTGCTTTTCTCCTTCGAATCGTGTTTAATCTCATCGTGGCTCCTTTCTTTAAAAGAATTTTTCGTTCCGTGGATTATTCCACGGAGGGAGCCACATTTCAATTTTCAACTAAAAACAGTATAACCTCAGAACCTGCTCCTTCGATATAGAGGGAATGGCAATAAGGATACCTCCCTCGATTCTTACCGGGTATGAACCAAATAGGACCAAGATGTTGCTCCTTCAAAAGCCTCTCTTCCAAGTCAATATTCCATAACCCATTGGCCTACTTTTAAAAATGGGCAACGGTCTTCAGGATTTCTCAGGGGGATGAAATTGATGAACAATACAGGAAGGATAGTCGGGCAAGGGACCATAGGTGGGCTCTTCTTCCCATCCAGGAATCCCGGCTGCTTTTTTTGCGGCGGCCCTATACTTCTCCCAATTAGCCCCCGCATAGAGGAACATTCGCTGCGCCGCCAAGGACCCTTCTCCATGAATACTGCCCACTTGAAAGTGGGGATGGGTGAGGTCTTTTAAAAGCCTGATGGTGCGAAGTCGATGCTCCGTGGGAATACTGGCTTTCCCTCCCAGATATTTTTCTAAAAAAGGACGGGTTTCTGGATTTACCCAGTCCCGGTAGGTGGGGATCGTTGCTACAATCCCCCCACAGATATCATGAACCAATTTCATGGCTTGATGATAATTATCGGCAAACAGGTATTTGGCCGTATTGATATAAACGATATTAGGATAGACAAGGTCCGAATCAGGTTCCTTTTCACAATAGAGGCAGGAGGCTTTCCCAATGATATCCACCGCCTCCGTGTACATGGCCAACCAAGCCAGTTTATCCCTTATATGAGAATAAGTTTCGATGCCATTGTATTCAGCCATCAAGGCACCGATTCCAGTAAGAAGCTCAAGTTCAGAAGTCATTCGACATACCCCAAAGAGACGATGAAAGATGGCAAAAAGGTAGGTAAAATCTCTTGAAAACTCCCATTCCCCACATAGGAATACCCTTTCCCAAGGGATAAATACATCCTCAAATACGATCATGCATTCAGAGGCGAGGTGCCCGCTCACAGCACTTAAAGGGTAATCCCAGAGGGCCTCTTCACCCTCCTCTCGCATGGTGGGCTCCATGGTGATGAGTGTAATGCCCTTGGCATTCAATGGGACAGCGAAGACCACCGCATAATCTTTATCCTCCTCCCCATGGGCTCGACACGGCATCACAATGGCCTCATTGGCACCTGGAGTAGAACTGATATGCATCTTCGCCCCTCTGACAATGATTCCGTCTTTTTGCCGATCCACAACCCTGACATAGTAGTCCTTATGTTTTTGCTGTTTGGAGGGGCGAAGGCTCCGGTCCCCTTTCACATCGGTCATGGCACCAATGATCCCAAGGTCTGTCTTCTGAAGATATCTCCTATAAGCCTCAACTCGCTCCACGTAATGGGTTCCCAATCGCCTATCCATTCTTCCTGCCGCAACCCTTGAGGCCTCTAAGGCATCCACGCCAACGCAGTGGAGATTGGTTCCACCTCCTGTCCTCCAGGAGGTTAGGAAGATTTCCCTCCGTCTCAATAGATCCTCCGCACGTTTGGGAGGCAAAAAGAGGGAATGAACCTCTTCACCTTCCTCATTCTTTCCTATAAATAGACTTCGATACACGGGATCGTTGGTGAAGTAATAATCCATTGCCGAATTCTGAATGACCCTCTTCAAAATAGGATGGGCTGTGACATCCGCTACCCTCTCGCCCAAACAGTAGATTACCCTTCCGTCTCTCAGACTTTCTAAATATTGCTCTATTGATCGAATCATGTTTCCTTCTCCCCTTGAACTTAAAATGAGGAATGAGTTGACTACATTCCCATCCCCCCATCTACCTGAATAATCGCCCCTGTGATGTAAGAACCTTTAAAGGCTAAGAAGCTAACCAGTTCAGCCACCTCTTCCAGCCTTCCCGGACGCCCCATGGGAATTCTCATCAGTTCTTTTTGAATCTTTTCCTCTGTGTCGAAAAGAGGAGCAGTCATATCCGTACGAAAAAAGCCGGGGATGACCACATTGACCGTTATATTTTTCTTGGCCACCTCCTTGGCCAAAGATTTGCTGAACCCGATCAAACCCGCCTTAGCGGCCCCGTAGGCTGTATCTCCGGGGTAGCCATGAAGGGCTACGGTAGAGGAGATATTGATAATCCTCCCCCATCCCTTTTCCAACATGAGTGGAACAATGTATCGACAACAATTAAATGTTCCTTTTAAAACGGAATGGATCACTGTATCCCAGTCCTCTGTGCTTAGCTTCTGAATCCTTCCTCCCCTATGGAGGGCAGCATTGTTAATCAGGATATCAACTCCTCCCATCTTCTCCACTGCCTCCTCGACCATTGCCTTTACCTCATCTTCATGGGCAACATCTGCCTGGATGGATAAGGCCTCTTGCCCCATCCTCCTAATCTCTTCAACTACCTCCTGGGCAGCCTCTGGTTTTGATCGGTAATTGACAATGACCTTAGCCCCTTCCTGGGCAAGACCGATCACAATGGCTCTCCCAATTCCTCTTGACCCTCCTGTCACTAAGGCCACTTTTTTGGATGCCTCCATGGATTCACCCATTAATCCCTTATAAAGGATATTATTTTTTGAGTTCATCCTTGATGACTTTTCCTGCAGGGTTACGGGGAAGTATGGTTCTGAACTCAACAAACTTCGGTATCTTAAACTTAGCCAAATGGCGGCTACAGAACTCCTGGATCTCTTCAGGAGTGGCCTGTTCTCCTGGCCTAAGGACAATCACGGCCTTAACCTCTTCCCCGAAAATAGGGTCCGAAACCCCTACCACCGCAGCCTCCAAGACTTTTGGGTTCCGATAGAGTACATTTTCAACCTCGAGACTCCATATCTTCTCCCCTCCCCGATTGATCATGTCCTTCATTCGATCTAAAATATATATGTAGCCGTCTTTGTCCATGGTGGCTATGTCCCCTGTATGTACCCAACCTTCAACGATGGCCTTTTGGGTAGCCTCAGGATTATTCCAGTATCCCTTAAAGGTGGTGCAACCTCTGACTGCCAATTCTCCTGGCTCCCCCGGTGGGACCTCCTTTCTAAAACTATCAATCACTTTGGCCTCTATCAAGGGGATGGAGCGTCCTACAGATCCCTTATAGCGCAAGGCCTCATCCAGACTGATCGTAGTGGCCGTCATGCCGCAGGCTTCCGTGAGCCCGTAGCCTGGACACATCTCAGTCCCAGGCAATTTCATGGAAAGAGTGTTTAACAACTCCTCAGGAGTGGCTGCCCCACCTCCTGCGAAACAGCGAAGGGATTTTAAGTCATATTGATCAAATTCTGGTGCATTGAGGATAAGCCACAGGATGGTGGGAACCCCAATGATGGTAGTGATCCTTTCCCCGTCAATGATTTTGATTGCTTCAACGGCGTTGAATCTCTTCATAAAGACGATAGGAATCCCGCCGTAGATAGAACCGCATAGATTCATTACTAGCCCGGTCACATGGAATAAGGGAACTGGGCAGAGGTTTTTATCTCTTTCTGCCTGCCACCCCAGAGTCTCTGCCACACACATTGCTTCATTGATGATCCCCCTATGGGAAAGAACCGCACCCTTGGGTCGGCCAGTGGTTCCCGAGGTGTACATAATGACAGCACTATCCATCTCATCCACCTGAATGCTGACCTCTGGATGCTCTCTCCTCTCGACCAATTCTCTAAATTCATCCGACCCTGCTACACACACGTCTTTTACCTCGCTCATTTCTCCTCGGATATCTGCAATGACCTCATAAAATTCTGAATCCACAATCACCATCTTGGAGCCTGAATCATTGATTTGGAAGGCTGCCTCTTCTCCCTTATAGGCGATATTCAAAGGAACGGTGATCGCTCCTATTTTGACTAGGGCGAAAAAACAGGTGGCGAATTCCCATCCGTTCCTGAGCATCAGGGCAACCCGATCCCCCTTTCGGATTCCATATCGATGGTAGAGGTTTGATGAAGCATTCTCAACCCATAATCCAAATTGCTTATAGGTTAAGCGATGCTCTGCACAGACGATGGATTCAAATGCCCCATATTGGGCAACAGTGTTGGATAGAAGCTCGAAGAGGCTCTTGGGTCTATCGGCATACACAAGTTCATGATATCCCCAGGGATTAGGTGTTTTGAACATTCTGTGTTTGCTCTGCAGTCTTTTCATAAATCCTCCCCCTACTATTTCATTGTCCTTGGCAAGAAGAGGCTGATTTCTGGAAAGGCGACGATCAATCCAATCCCTATGAGAAAAACAAGGACAAAGGGAATGATCCCTCGGAAGATTTCTTCCATGGGAACTTTGGTCACCCCTTGAACAATGTAGACATTGATGGCTACCGGTGGGGTGATCATCCCCAATTCTGTCATCATGCAGATCAATACACCAAACCATATTGGGTTAAAACCCAATTGATGGATGACTGGAAAAAAGATCGGCACCGTGAGCAGAATCATGCCCAAGGTATCCAGAAACATGCCAAGCGGGATGTATAAAAGAAGCATGCAGATCACAATCCCGATAGGAGGGATTCGGAGGCTTGCGATCCAATTGCTCACCCACGCAGGGACTCCTGCAACTCCGAGGAAGATATTAAAGATGCTTGCTCCAATGAGAATGAATAACATGTAGCAGGTAATTTGGGCAGAACCCTTCAATGCATCCAAAAAATTGGAAAAGGAGATTCGTTTAAACAGGGCAAGAACAAAAGCGCCAAATGCACCAATACAACCTGCTTCAGATGGGGAGAACACACCAAAGTATAAACCTCCAATGACCAGTACGAAAAGTCCTAACATTCCCCAGACCCCTGCCAAGGATCGAAATCGCTCTCTCCAAGGAAAGGATTCACCCGGAGGACCCAAAGCAGGGTTCCTTCGGCACATCCCAAAGATGAGCAGAATGAACAGCCCGGAAAGGAGTAAGCCCGGAAAGATTCCAGCAATAAATAAAGCCCCAATGTTGGTCTCTGTGATAATGCCTAAGATGATGAAGATCGTACTGGGAGGGATGAGAATCCCTAAGGTTCCCCCTGCGGCAATGGTGCCAGTCGCCAGTCGTGAACTGTAATGATACCGTTTCATTTCAGGGAATGTGATGGTTCCCATGGTGGCAGCGGAAGCAAGGCTTGATCCTGTACAGGCCGCAAAAGCCGTGCAGGCAGCCATAGTGGCCATGGCCAGTCCCCCTGGAAGCCTGGCCATGATCTTATAGGCTGCGTCAAAAAGATTTCGGCTAATCCCCGAGTAAAAGGCAAACTGCCCCATGAGCACAAATAAGGGAATGGAACAGAGAACGAAAGATGAGACCTGGGCATAAGGGTTCCCCCCAAGAAGATTTAATGCCGGTATCAATCCCTTCAAAAAGACCATTCCCCCAAATCCCACCAGAGCAAATGAGAACCCAAGCGGTAAACCCAAGAAGGAGAGGAACAGGAAGGCCCCTATGGCTATAAATCCGATGAGGACAGGATTCATTTGGCTTCCCCCTTTTTTTGAGTAAAAAACTGGAGCATCTGAACAGCAAGGACAAGGCTCAACAGAGAGGCTCCAATTGGAACCAAGAGTTGGGGTAGAAACATCGGCACTTCAATCGTTGGAATTCTTCTCCCCATTCGCCAATAAGCAACCGTTAAGACCCATCCCCGCCAAAGAATCAGGATAGAAATAAGGAGGGCCAATCCATTGGTCAAAAAGTTTAAAAAGGTTTGCTTTCCAGAAGAGAGTCTTGAGATCAAGATCTCCACCCTCACATGGGCTCGACTCTCTTGGGTATAGCCTATTCCAAGAAGAACAATGGCTGGAAGTAGAATCTCAAAGGTCTCAAAGGTTCCAAGCACGGGCCTATTGAACAGATATCGACCCATCACATCCACTGTGCCCAGAAGCATCATAAAAAACAGTAAGCCTGCGCAAAAATATCTTAACCCAAGATTGATTCGCTGAACCCCTCTACTCAATTGCTTGACCAATTCAGTCATAATCATCCTCTGTCACTCTTATTTTCATAATGAAACACAACCCATAGCCTCTCCTGTTAAGGTGAGGCTATGGGGTACCCAATGATGAGATAGCGTTCTCGAGGCTTGTCCTCATGGAAGTATGAAGGGATCCTTTGCCCCCAGTTTTTGAAGGATCTGATGGAGATCTGTTAGTGCCTTCTTCCCTGGGATCCCTTTGGCCTCTACCTTGCTTACCCAAGTGCTAAATACAGGGACAATCTTTTGGTCCATCTTCTTTAACTCTGCTTCGCTCCAATGAATGGTCTCCACCTTGTTTTTACGAGCAAATTCGAAGCCCTTCTCATTACCCGCGTCAAAGGTACGTCCTCCAAACAAGGAATGCTTTTCCCAATTCTCTTCTATATATTTCTTAGCAATGTCAGGTAGGGTATTATAGGGCTTCTTGTTCATTCCATAGGTTTGGGTGGTAGTTCCAATGTTAGTCATGATGAGATATTTCGCTATTTCTCCAATCTTGAAGGCGATGGCCATTTCTCCACAGGCCCAGGTCCCATCAATGATTCCCTTCTGAAAAGAGGTATAGATTTCCCCTGCCGGCATGCTGACAGGCACTGCACCCAATGCCTTTGTCACTTCTACAAAAGTCGGAGAAGGGCATCTAAGCTTCTTCCCAACCAAGCCTTCTACTCCAGTGATCTTCACATTGGTCCAAAGCTGGTATGGACCGATGCAATGATAAAATACAAACTTGATATCTCCATATTCTTTATCGCAATAACCCTTCTTATAAATCTCAATCATTGCCTTGGTTAGGATTTCTGCTGAAGGAAATCGAATGGGGAGTTCAAACATCTCTGTGATCGGAAACACGCCAGGGGTGTATCCGATGTTAAACTGGCCAAAATCGATGACCCCTTGAACCAGACGAGTGTAGAGTTCGGGCACTGGACCCAAGGCTGATGCTGTATTCCAATTGATCTTTACCGCCCCACCCGTGGCCTTCTCAAATTCCTTTATAAACTCTGGACCAATGATCCTGGCTGGTGGACTCATCGTGGGAGTCCAGGTTTCTCCGGTAAGGGTGATCACCTTTGCTGTCTGGGCCTCCGCCCTTCCTATTTGCCATCCGGTCAACCCGACTAAGAAGACTGAAATCACTATTACGATCTTTAACATCCAATTTCTTTTAGATGGTCTCCTAATCATATTCCTCCTCCTCTCATTATGAATTTGTAAGTGTTTTTGTTAAAATCTGCTCCGTTGACCTCATCCCTTTCCAACGAGTCTCATCACCCCCTTTCAATCACCATGGTAAAACCCAATCCTCCACCCACACAGAGGGTAGCAAGCCCCAGGGTCAGATCTCTCTTTGCCATCTCATGGATGAGCGTCACGACAAGGCGGCATCCTGTTGCCCCAACAGGATGACCCAGTGCAATACCGCTCCCATTCACATTGACAATCTCCCTGTTTAGACCCAACTCTCTTTCACAGGATAAATACTGGGCAGCAAAGGCCTCATTGATCTCAATGAGCTGAATATCCCTTAGATCGAGGCCTAATCTCTTTAATACCTTCCTCGTTGCAGGAACGGGACCAATTCCCATATAGGAGGGATCTACCCCAACGATAGCATAGCCCAAGATCTTAGCAAGTGGTTTTAGCCCGATCTCCTTCGCCTTCTCCTTTGACATCAAGATCGTCACAGCCGCTGCATCATTGAGCCCCGATGAATTTCCTGCAGTGACTGTTCCATTCTTTTTAAAGGCAGGCGGTAACTTGGCCAGTTTCTCAAGGGTCGTATCAGGCCTTGGATGCTCATCCGTATCCACCACTTTGGGCTCCCCTTTTTTCTGAGGAACAAGGACAGGTGTGATTTCATCCTTAAACCTCCCTTCTTGAATCGCTTTGCAAGCCCTCTGATGGCTCAATAGAGAAAACTGATCCTGTTCCTCCCTCGAAATTCCATACTTTTCTGCAAGATTCTCTGCGGTCAACCCCATTCCCGCTCCAATGGGATACTCCTGCATCGCCCTCCAGAGCATATCGATCAACTGACCGTGCTGAAGGCGTTGCCCCCAGCGTGTCGTTGTCAGGATATAAGGGGCATTGCTCATGCTCTCCACTCCTCCAGCAATGACCACGTCCACATCTCCATCTCGAATCGCCTGAACCCCACAGATGATCGCCTGCATGCCAGAGGCGCAATTCACCACAATGGTGAACGCAGGTGTTTCAATGGGAAGGCCGCATTTCACAGAAGCGATTCGTGCCACATTCTGGTCCAATGGCTCAAAACAGTTTCCCATGATCACCTGGTTTACCAACTCCTTTTCTAAGCCCACCTTTCCCAACGCGGAATCAATTACCCTCATGGCTAAAGACGTGGCAGAGACATCCCTCATCGACCCACCGAAATCTCCAATGGGTGTTCTGGTTGCGCTGACAATTACAACTTCCCTTTCCATTTTCTCTCTTTCATCTCCTTCCTAAGAGTTCTCTAGCAATCGTATTCTTCTCTATCTCTTTTGTGCCTTCATAGATCTCGACGATCTTTGCATCTCGATAAAGGCGCTCCATATCGTAATCCGCAATGTATCCATATCCTCCATGAAGCTGAAGGGCCTCGTTGGTCACTTTAACCCCAACCTCTCCAGCAAGGTACTTTGCAATGGAGATGAGTTTGGGGTCTACCTTCCCATGGTCAATCATCCAACCCGCCTGATAGGTAAGGCATCGAGCAGCCTCTATCCAAGTAGCCATCTCCGCTATCTTAAATTGAATGGCCTGAAAGGTGCTAAGGGGCTGACCAAACTGTTTTCTTCGTTTCACGTATTGGATGGCTCTATCCAGTGCGCCTTGGGCTACCCCCACCCCTTGTGAGGCAGCGACCACGCGATTGATATTGAAAAGTTGCATGATCTGATAAAAACCCTGCCCCTCCTCCAATCCCATCAAGTTCTCCTTTGGAACCCTCACGTTGTTGAATCTGATCTCAGCCGTATCAGACGCCCTGATCCCCATCTTTCCAGTAATCTTCAAAGCCCCAAATCCAGGCCGATCCGTCTCGACCAGAAGGATTCCAAACCTCTTCAGCCTTGATTCTGCTTCTGGATTGGTCAGGCAGAAAACAGCAAGATAGTTAGCAATGCTTCCGTTGGTAATAAATTGTTTTGAACCATTGATGAGATAAGAGTCTCCATCCTTTTTGGCCAAGGTCAGAATGGAGAGAATATCACTTCCTGCGTCCGGTTCGGTAATGGCAGTCCCCATGATGGCCTCTCCACGAGGAAGGGGTGGAAGGTACTTCTTCTTCTGTTCTTCCGTTCCGTAGAGTTGAATCAGTTCGGAACCAAATGCGGTCAGTAAGATGTTCCCACAACCTGGATCCACCCTCCAGAACTCTTCCATCACCATGGCAAATTCAAGAAATCCTAACCCAAGACCTCCATACTCTTTTTTGAGAAAGAGACCAATAAACCCCAGCCCACAGGCTTTCTTCCAAAGTTCTTTTGGAAACTCTTCACGTCGGTCATATTCTCGAGCCAGGCTCGGGAACTCCCCTTCTGCAAACTCCCTGGCTGAGATTCGTATCTGTTTTTGTCGAGCGCTCAATTCAAAATCCATCTTCTTCTCCTTCCGGTCAAACCACATTAAATCCAAAAGTATAATCCCTGGTAAAAATCTTTGAACTTATCTTTCTATGTGCTTAAATTTTATTAATGGATTAATATTATTTTCAAATAGGAAAATCTTAATATATAAAAATAAAAAAAAACCATTGGAATGTTAAATTTTTAATTCCAATGGAAGAAATGTTAACCCGTTCAAATTTTACTTTATGTCTCTAGGTTTTCTCCAATCTGAGATTGGAATCAGTCGTTTGTTGGGAACGTCAGCTTTATAGAATTTTACCATATCAGGGGGAGCATGGCTTGTTGAAGTATATGTAACCGGAGGTAGAACGCCACCAGTGCTAAAATCTCTTAAAGTTTCTAGTGCCGCCTTCAAACTGTCAGGCGTTAAATCTTTCCCAGCCCTTTTGAATGCCTCTCCAAAAAGCATAGCGACGCCAACACCATTAATATAAAGGGAGGTCAAACCAATATCTGTACGATTATACTTTTCTGCTATGTGCCGGACCAACTTAATCCCAGGAGTATCTTCCCACCAAGCACCTGTATAATTGACCCCAATGTAATTTTTCGCTGCTTCTCCACAAGACTTCACAAGCATATCATCGGTAGCCCAATTCATCCCAAACACATGCTTTGGCCAATAGTTATACTTCTCCATTGTCTTAATCAGGGTGATGGTAGCAGGAAGAAGAAGGCAAGTAATCACATAATCAACTTTTTCATTCATCAATGCAAGGACCTGTGAGCTCGCATCTACAGCTCCCGTTGGAAGCACCAATTCCGACACAAGATCAACACCATAAGCCTTCGCCCTCCTTTTTGTGGCTTCCATTGATTTGATCCCATATTCCTTCTTCTCATAAACCACACCTATTCTCGGTTTCTTTTCTTTAAGATCATAAATAATATAGTCTACTATGCACTCATACTGAGCTTCATAGGTGGCTCCCATCGCGAATATATAGGGTTGATAGGGATCATAAAATTCCTTAACTAGGGCATTTGGAATGTTGGGAACTTTATATTGATTAATCATCTCCATACATGCAAGAGTCTGCGCAGTTCCTCCGGTTGTCATAACCGTTAAAACATTGTCCCGTGTAATTAACTTTTTCAAGGCGGCAACAGCCATTGGTGCCTCAAATTTATCATCTTCCCAGATGACCTCTATTTTTCTTCCATGCACTCCTCCCTGCTCATTGAGAT
The DNA here is from genome assembly GCA_937124575.1 of uncultured Pseudomonadota bacterium. GTDB lineage: Bacteria > Desulfobacterota > BSN033 > BSN033 > UBA1163 > RBG-16-49-23. The sequence goes on from CAKZKY010000043.1 coordinate 10,921, forward strand.
ATCGAATATAATCCACTTTCCCATTCCCGTAAGGTAAACCCAGGGCTGCGATCGGTCCAGTTTTTACCATGATAAGCCCTAACTTAATCTCGTCCTTTGTCACTCCTCGTTGAGCAAAACAAGGAGTGGCTAAAAAACAAACCCATAAGAAAACCGACAACACTATTACGACGCTCTTTGACTTCATAAAGCACCTCCTTTTTGTTTTATTGAGTTGTTTAGATAAAATCAATATCTCCCCTCAACCCATATAAAAAGATTTTCTTAAAAATTAATAGGTAAACGGCCAGTTCTTAAAACTATTTTTGATCCGGCGCCAGATTCCATTCAATCCTTCGGCTTCGAATATGAGAAAAAGGATGATCAAAAGTCCAAATGTAGCAATGTTCCATTCCTCGCTGTATTTTCCTTTTAAGACAGGGATAAGAAAGGCTAGAAAGCGAAATAGTGCTTTGATCATCTCTGGAACAAGGACGATGAATACAGCCCCAAAGACGGACCCCAGAATCGTTCCTAACCCTCCCACAATGATCATGGCCAGATACTGAATGGAAAGAAGCACTGTAAAATGCTCTGGATGAACATATCCCATAGTATATGCATACATAGCCCCTGAAATCCCTGCTACAAAAGAAGAAATCGTAAAGGCCATTACCTTATAAACCGTTATATTTACACCAATGACTTCAGCAGCAATGTCACGATCGCGAATAGCGATAAAGGCTCGCCCTACTCTTGTCCGAACTAAGTTTTTAATACCAAGTATCATGAGGGCCGTGAGAATCAAAAGGAAATAAAGGATTTTGTTATCCGAATCCAAAGGAAAGCCGAAGATAGAAATTTTTTGGACATGGATGCCCCTTACCCCACCTGTTACCTTCTCCCAAGTAATAAGCACATGTTCAACCACCACGCTGAAGGACATGGTGGCCATCGCCAGATATAGTCCCTTAAGCCTTAAGCAGGGAAACCCTAAAGCACAACCAATTGCCCCAGATAAAACACCACTTGCAAGAAGACAGAACCAGAATGGGAGTCCCACCTTGCTCGAAAGGATGGCTGTCGTATAGGCCCCAATAGCAACAAAGGCTGCGTGAGCTATAGATATTTGGCCTGTATAACCTACTAAAAGATTAAGCCCAAGTGCAGCAACCACAGCAATGCAGGAGAGGTTAATTAGGAAGACAATATAGGGATTACCCCATAAAGGAAGAGTAGCAAGAATTACACAGAAAATGGCCATCCAAAAACGGGACCAGATTGTCTGAAAAAGCTTGATGTCTTCATAATAACTTTCTCGGAATGTTTTGCTTCTTAGCGCCACTTTAAACCCTTTCAATCTCCTCTTTCCCAAATAACCCGTAGGGCTTGAACATCAGGATTAAAAACAGAACCACAAAAGGCGTCACATCTTTCACGCCTCCCCCAATGACAGGATCCAAATAACCTCCAACTAAATTCTCAATGACACCAATAGCTAAGCCACCGATGATCGCTCCTGGAATGCTCTCAAGTCCTCCCAATATTATTGCGGGAAAGGCGCTGATGGCAGTAAAGGTTAATCCAATATTGACGACCATAATATTCGCAAGAAAGATCCCTGCAATAGCAGCACTAACAAAAGAAATAGCCCAGACCATTGCAAAGACTCGTTTCGTACTGATGCCCATTAGAAGGGCGGCCTCCTGATCATTGGCCGTTCCCCTCATGGCAAGGCCCATCCGTGAATATTTAAAGAAGATGAAAAAGACAGCAACCAGGAGGGCTGTACAGATTATGACCCATATCTGGGTCATAGAAAGTGTGATTCCTCCTATATGAACAGGTTCTTTGGGAAAAGGGGATGGAAATACATAATTATCATGGCCGAAGGTAATACCTGCCAAGCTCCGCAAAAAGATGCTCAGCCCGATGGTTATCATAATCACAGAAAAAATGGGTTCGCCAAGCATGGGCCTTAGAATAACTCGTTCGGTTAAGACCCCTAACAAAGCAGCAATGACTATAGTGAGGGCAGCGGCAGAAAGAAAAGAAAAATGGAACTTCGTGATTAAAAAATAGCAGAGGAGGGCAGATATCATAATAATTTCACCGTGGGCAAAATTGAGTATATCGGTTGCCTTAATAATGAGGACAAAGCCCAATGCAATCAGAGCGTATAAGCAACCCACAGCAATACCACTCGCGAATAATTGAAAGAAATGTAAAATAGTTTTTTCCAAAATTCTCTCCTCTTTCTGTCAAAAGATAGCGGAATTAATACATAGCTTCTATGATTTCTTTATATTTTTTTTCAATAATCGCACGTCTTACTTTCATTGTGGCTGTCACTTCTTCATCATCCGGATCCAATTCTTTTTCTAAAATGGTAAATTTTTTGATAGTCTCAACACGAGAGAAAAATTTATTGACTCTTTCCACCTCCTTTCCAATGAGTTTATAAACTTCTGGATTGGTCGCAAGGCTTTTGTAAGTCGTGTAAGGAATCTTGTTGTTTTGAGCCCAATTTGCAACATTTTCAAAATCAAGCTGAATTAGGCAAGTTAGATATTTTCTTCTGTCCCCAATGACAATGGCCTCTTTAATGTATGGACTAAATTTAAGTTTATTCTCAATTTCAGATGGAGTAATATTTTTGCCTCCTGCCGTGATGATGATATCCTTCTTTCGATCGGTGAGGTAGAGAAACCCTTCTTCATCAACCCGTCCCACATCTCCAGTATGAAGCCATCCATTAACGATCGTCTCCTTTGTGGCCTTGGGATTGCCATAATAGCCGACAAAAACAGAATCTCCTCTTTGCAGAATCTCTCCATCCTCGGCAATCTTAATTTCTATGCCAGGCAAAGGGGGACCTACTCCTCCAATTCTGATCTCGCTTTCCCTTGGCATAGTGGAAATTCCACTCATCTCGGTCATTCCATAACATTCTCTAACGGGTATCCCAATAGAGTGGTAAAACTTCATTAGGTCCGGTGAAAGGGGAGCTGCCCCACTTACAAAAATACGTGTTTGCAAGAGGCCTATCTGATTTTTAAGTGGTCGGAACAAAGTAAAATATGCCAGCCAATAGAGGATTCTCCAAATAATGGGAATAGTTTTATTTTTTAACTTATATTGGGATACTCGTTCACCAATAAGTAGCATCGTGTTAAAAATCCAGCGTTTGAAAAAAACTGCATCTTCCATTCGAATCAAAATATTTGAATGGATCTTTTCCCAAATTCGGGGGACATTCAAAAAAACAGTCGGAGAAATCTCCTTCAAATCTTCTTGAAGGGTACTGATGCTCTCAGCAAAATTAACCGTATAGCCCACATACATAGGAAATATTAAGGAAAACATTCTTTCCGCTATGTGGCAAAGAGGAAGGGCGGAAACGACTGAATCATTAGGGTTGAAGTCCAAAACCTTGGAAAGTCCTCTCACCATACTGATCATCCCTTTGTGGCTGATCATTGCACCCTTGGGATCACCAGTGGTTCCCGAGGTGTAAACGATAATTGCTACATCTTCGGCTCGTGTTGAGCGAATGCTCTCCTCAAAAAAGTTAGGCATTTCCTGATGGAACCTTTGACCCATTCTCTCCACTTCCTGAAAACTGATAAGGAGAGGTTCTTTGTATTTTCGAAGACCCTTCATATCAATCACAACAATTTTTTTTAAAAGTGGAAGATCGTCTTTTACTTGGAGAACTTTATCTACTTGCTCTTGATCCTTCACAACTACAAATTTAGAATCTGAATTTTTGAGAATATATTTCACCTGCCTTGCCACATCTGTCGGATAGATTCCAACCGCAATGCCGTGGAGGGATTGAGCTGCTAGGTCTGCATAAAGCCACTCGCAGCAATTATCTCCGAGAATGGAAATTTTGTCACCTGGTTCAAATCCCAATGCTTTTAATCCCATTGCGAAATTCCGGACATGCCCATAATAGTCATTCCAGCTGATTCGTTTCCAAATCCCTAAATCCTTTTCCCGGAGGGCAACCCTGTTTCCATATTTTTGAACATTTCTAAGAAACAGTTTGGGTATTGTATCAGCTTCCATAAAATTCGCTTATCACCACTCCTTTTAACTACAACCTCTCCTCTCCAAGGTATGCCTCGATCACTTTGGAATTACTTTGAATGTCAGAAGGTGTTCCTTCAGCAATTTTAGACCCAAAGTTGAGAACCGTAATCCAATCGGCAATGTCCATCACTATCCCCATGTCATGTTCTACCATAATAATCGTAATTTCCAGTTCCTCCTTGACGTCTAAAATAAAACGTGCGATATCCTCAGTTTCTTCCACATTCATTCCAGAGGTAGGCTCATCCAGCAAAAGGAGCTTTGGCTCCATAGCCAAGGCTCGTCCGAGCTCAACTCTTTTTTGAATTCCATAAGGGAGGGTTCCTACCACTTTTTTTCTCACTTTCTCGATCTCCAGAAAATCGATAATTTCTTCTACTTTTTTACGATGTTTAACCTCCTCACGAAGGGCTCTTCCCCAAAAGAAGAGGCTAGAAAAAGGCCCAGAATGAAATTGGTGATGTCTTCCTAAGAGCAGATTGTCAATCACATTCATGTGCCGGAAGAGTTCAATGTTCTGAAAAGTACGGGCAATGCCTAAACTGGCAATTTGATGGGGCTTCTTATTGAGAATACTCTCTTCTTCAAAAAGAATATCCCCTTCGGTCGGTTTATAAACGCCACTAATGCAATTATAAAGAGAGGTCTTTCCTGCTCCATTGGGTCCAATCACAGCATGGATCTTTCCCCTTCTAACCCCCATGCTGATCTGTTGTAAAGCAACTATGCCACCAAAAGTAAGCGTTAAATTTTTAATTTCCAGTTGATCCACCTTTGAGGCGATCCCTCCTCACGAAAGCCATCGTTTACGTCTTTTGTAGTGTTTTACTTCAGCATAACTTTTCTTCTTTGCTTCATCCGTGATTCCTAGATAAAATTCTTTTACGTCCTCATTCTCCATCAGATCCTTACAAGGACCATCGAGCACAATCTTCCCATTTTCCATAATATATCCGTACTGAGAAAAACTCAGGGCAATCCGTGCATTTTGCTCAATCAGGAGAATAGCTGTTCTCTGTTCCAGATTAATCATTTTAAGGATATTAAAAATTTCTTTTACTAAAAGGGGAGCCAAACCAAGGGAAAGTTCATCGAGCATCATCAGCTTTGGCCTGGACATGAGCGCACGGCCGATCACTAACATCTGTTGTTCTCCCCCCGAAAGAAAAATAGAAAACTGATCCTTTCTCGTCGCCAAGATGGGGAAGTAACTGTAAATCATTTCTAAGTCCTTTTTTAATAAAGACCGATCCGATCGAGTGTGAGCACCGATTAACAGGTTTTCCATTACGGTTAAATCATCAAAGACCCTTCTCCCTTCAGGAACCATTGTAATTCCCAACCTCACAATTTTATCTGCGTCTAACTTATGAATGGGCTTTCCCATAAATTCAATAGACCCTTCTTTAAGTTCTCCATTCTGTGTCTTTAGGATACCTGTTATTGCCTTAAGGGTTGTTGATTTCCCAGCCCCATTGGCTCCCAATAAGGCTACAACACCAAATTCTGGCACTTCTAAAGAAATTCCCTTTAATACAAGAATCACTTCATTATAAACTACTTCGATGTTGTTCATCTTGAGCATAGGATTCCAAACTCCTATAAGTGGTTAAAATTCCAAAACTCTTCTATAGTCATGTTGTATTTGCCATTAAACCCTGGAATATAATTTTTTTAAAGGTATTCACATAGGCCTTTCCGTCTATTTCATTCTGGCTCATAAACCATCTGATCAATACTCCATCGTGAAAAGCAATAATCGTAAGCGCAGCAAGATCCGGATCAATATCCTCTTCTATAACCTTTTCTTCTTTCCCCCGAAGGACGAGGTTGGAAAGAAATTCTTGATATTTCTTGTAAATTCTCCTAAATTCAGGTTCAGTCCCATGATGTGCCCCCACGAGTTCGGCTGCCAGAGTAGTAAATGAAACACAGAGTTCTCTATTATAATAGGAAAAAGCGGCGTTATAACGAAAATACTTCTCGATCTTATCAAGGGTTCCTCCCTGAACCTCTTGAACCGATTTAATCAAACCATCTAAGAAACGACTTTCAAATTCTTTCATAATTCTATTCAGGAGTTCTTCTTTGCTTTTGAAATGCCAGTAGAGTGCTCCCTTGGTTAACCCGGAGGCTTTGGTGATGTCCTCGATGGAGGTACCGTGGTAACCCCTTTCTAAGAATAGCCTCATAGCTTCCTTTAGAATCCGCTCCTCTGTATTAGAGGGTTCGGGTTTTTGGATGGACTTCGATTTTCCCATGGACCTGTCAGGGAAGATAGGTATTAAATAAATGGTTAGTATTTTATAGAAAGGAAACTTTTTTGTCAAGAAAAATTTTTGAGAGGTCTGAAAAAAAGGGAGTTTTATTGAGTCTCCCTTTTTAGAGGGGAGCGAAAGTTGAAATCTGGATCAAATT
>CAKZKY010000044.1 GCA_937124575.1 uncultured Pseudomonadota bacterium
AAGCCCCAGAGGAAACATCTGAAAGGAAAAGTATCTGCCGACAAGGGAATCCCCTGACTTTCTATAAAGCCCCAGACGGGCACTCCCCGTCACTAGGAGCCGAACTTTTCCCCTGTTGGGATCGTAGACTTCCTTGAGAATGTTTCTCCAGTTTTTTTGTTTATGTATCTCATCAAAAACCATAGGAATAGGTCTATCTTTGAGCCGAGCATTGATAATATTGCGGAAATAAAGAGGGTTCCGGTTATACTCACCCCTGACTGCCGGATCGTCCCAGTCGAAGTAAGTATCCTCAACTCCTTCAGAAGAAAGCCAGTTTTTTGCAAAAGTGGTCTTGCCCACCTGGCGAGGGCCTGTTAGGAAAACCATCTTCCCGGCACTGATCTCGGGATCAAAGATATATTTTCCGACCAACCTCTCCATATTGACTTTTTTTCATAAATGCGTAAAAAAGTCAGGACTTTTTTACGTGGATATGGAAATTGGTCAAGATTCCAGGAGATGAAAAGAAGAGAGATTTATTGTTACAAGAAGATAAGACGGAGGAGGAGATTGCAAATTTGATCTTCGACTCGCCGATCTTTAAACCATCGTATCAACCGTAAAGAGCCTCGTTGCTAATGACGCCTGCATTGGAGCCACCATAAATCGAGTTGGGATTTCATCCAACATTTTTAATGGAGGAGATCTTCAGAAATTGATCTTCTTGAGGCGTTCGATCGCCTCTTTTAATCTCGACTCGTCCACAGTCAAAGCCATTCGTATATATCCTTCCCCTGCCTCTCCGAAACCATTGCCTGGAGTGGCCACAATACCTGCCTGTTCGATCAGGATGGTTGCAAATTGGGCAGAGGTATATCCTCGTGGGACCTGTATCCAGAGATAGAAGGTTGCCTTTGGTGAGTCCACCTCAAGCCCGATCTCCCGAAGGCCCTTCAGCATCACATCTCTCCGTCCTTCATAGATACGGATGATATTCGGGATGGGCGTATCATACCGGTTAAGGGCTTCGATTCCAGCTTCTTGGATTGCCTGAAAGAGACCCGAATCAATATTGGTCTTGACCCTTCCCAGTCCAGAGACAATTTCAGGATTTCCAACAGCAAAACCGATTCGCCAGCCTGTCATGTTGAAGGTTTTTGAAAGGCTGTGGAATTCAATGCCCACCTCTTTTGCCCCTTCAACCTCGAAGAAGCTCAGAGGCCGGTAGCCATCAAAAGCCAATTCGGAGTAGGCCGCATCATGGCAGACGATGATTCCATAGTGCCGGGCAAAGGCGACCACCTCTTCGAAAAAAGGCTTCTCAGCAATGGCAGCCGTTGGATTGTTGGGATAGTTGATAAAGAGAAGTTTCGATCTTTCAGCCACTTCCTTTGGGATTTCTGAAAGCTTTGGCAAAAATTGATTCTCTTTGCGAAGTGGCAGGAAATAGGGAGTGCCCCCTGCAAAGAGAGTTGAGACACGGTAGACCGGATATCCTGGACTGGGTACCAGCACGTAATCTCCCGGATTGACAAAAGCCAAGGGAATATGGGCGATGCCTTCTTTTGAGCCGATGAGGGTGAGCACTTCTGTTTTGGGATCGAATGAGATGTGGAATCTCTTCTCAAACCAGTTCGCAGCAGCCTGCCTGAACTCGATCATACCTTCATAGGAAGGGTAATGATGATTCCGAGGGTCTTCGGCGGCCTTTTTCATCCGTTCGATGATCGGCTCAGGAGTGGGGAGATCCGGGTCCCCAATGCCTAGGTCAATCAGGTCCATTCCTTTCTGCCTCATCTCTTCCTTCTTCTTGTCGATCTCGGCAAAGAGATAAGGGGGAATTTGTTCAATCCGTTTCGCCTTCTCGATGCGCATACGTTTCTCCTTCACACTCGATTTGAATATTGTTTATCCTATGAGTGGCCGAAATTCAAGAACGAAAGGAAGTTACGGTTTTTGATATTGACATCCCCACCCCTTCCTATCATAATTAGTGACAACTCTTGGGGAAGACCATTATGATGAAGGAAAGATCTGTTCTCAAAAGTGTTATTCTGATGATGATCGTGTTTCCCTTGCTTTTCGGATGCGCCAGCAAGGGAAAGGATGTTAAAACGATTAAAGGAGACCCAGAAATTCTCTATCGTCAGGGATTGGAACGATACAATAAGCGAGACTATTCTGAGGCCCTGAAGATCTTCGAACAGATCAAATCGAGCTTTCCAGATAGCCCGCCTTTCACCCAATGGGCCGAGATAAAGGTTGGAGATTGCCACTTCTTTAAGAAAGATTACATGGAGGCCATTGCTGCTTACGAAGAGTTTAAGAAGACCCGTCCTACCCATGAGGATATCCCTTATGTTCAATATCAGATTGGCCTATCTCATTTCGAACAGATGCGCACCCTTGATCGAGATCAGACTTCTACAAAGAAAGCCCTTTCCAACTTCGAATACTTAGTGGCGAACACCCCTCCCAGCATTTTTACCGAAAAGGCTTTAGAGAAGATCGAGATCTGCAAGAAACGGCTGGCTGACCACGAATTCTATATTGCAAATTTCTATTACAAGAAGGGAAAGTATGAGGCCACTGTTACACGCCTTGAGGGACTTCAGGAACAGTTTCCGAAGCGAAGTGATGAGGATAAAGCCCTTTATCTTTTGGGAAAGAGTTACCTTGAGCTCGATCGGTGGGAGAAGGCTAAAGAGGCTTTTACACGGATTGTGAATGAATTTCCGAAGAGTTCCCATTATAGGGAGGCCAAATCGATTCTGGATCAGGGGAGAAGGGAAAAGATCGCGATCCGGGCAAAAGCCAAAGAAACGAAGAAGAGGCCGGACATTGGAGACAGAGAGTCCGAGCTGGTTACCTTGATTAAATTTGATGAAGAGAGGAGGCAACCCGTTTCATTTAAGGATGAGAAAGTAGAAATCAAAAAGGAAAAAGAAAAGCCAATTCAACCTCCTAAGGATTCCCGATCTACCCAACCCACTTCTCCTACCGAAGAGAAGAAGCTTTCTCCTTCCTTGATCAAATATGAAGAGGAAAAGAGAGAACCGATAGCCTCCCCTACTCCTCCAAAAGAGGAAGTAAGGGTAGAGGCGAAACCCGAAGACGGAGGCCGGATTGCGGCATTACCACAGCCTTCCGAAATCTCTGAGTCCAGAGAGATGCCGAAGGAGAAAGAGGAACTGAAAGAAGAAACCCCTCGACCAAGAAAGGAGGGGAAAGTTAAAGAGAAGGAGGTTACGCGGAGAGAGATTCTTCCGGAGTCGAAAGAGGTCAAGTTAGGAGATATGGCCGAGCCCATTGATATCACTTCGGATAGGGTAGAGGCCTATTCAAAAGAGAATCGGATCATCTTTAAAGGGAATGTGATGGCACGGCAGAAGGATATTATGATCTATTCCGATTCTCTGGAAGCTCTGGTCTTTGAGGATGGAAAGGGCATTGAGAAGGTGATCGCTGGAGGAAATGTGAAGATCCAGCAGGGACTTCGGGTTGCACATTGCCAGAAGGCAGTCTTTTTTAATCGGGAGCAGAAGGTGGTTTTAACAGGTGATCCAAAGGTATGGGAGGGAGGCAATATGGTCTCCGGAGAGGAGATCATCTTCGATATTGAAAAGAACCGCATCGAGGTCAAAGGAGGGCCTGGAGGAAGAGGTAAGGTAAGGGTCCTTCCTGGAGGAGAGTTAGACAAGACGAAATGAGAAAAGGAATTTCTCCTGTAATCTCCAATCTTTTTCATTCAAGCCAACCCAATTTCTTCAGAAGTTAGACAGAAGCCCTTCACAATAATCCGGGCAAAATTTGACAATTTATAGAAAAAGTTATTAATATTAAATATTTTAAAAGGGCAGACACGAATCATGTTTGACCATCTTTCATCCAAATTAGAGGCAGTTTTTAAGAAACTTCGGGGCCACGGAAAGTTAACGGAGCAGAACATTCAGGAAGCCTTGAAGGAGGTGAGGGTAGCCCTTCTCGAGGCGGATGTCAATTTCAAAGTGGTGAAGGATTTCATCCAATCTATCCAGGAGAGGGCCATTGGACAAGAGGTGATGCAGAGCCTCACCCCTGCCCAACAACTGATCAAGATCGTTAAGGAAGAGATGACAGCGTTGATGGGTGGTCAGGAGCAGAAGATCCAGCTTTCCGGAAGTCCACCGGTTCCGATCATGCTGGTCGGTCTGCATGGATGCGGGAAGACGACCACAGCAGCCAAATTGGCGCGCCACTTCCAAGGGTTAAAGAAACGGCCCTACCTCATCCCTGCAGATGTTTATCGGCCGGCGGCAATTGAGCAGTTGCAGAAATTGGGTGAAGAGCTGAAGATCGATTTCTACCGACCCAACCCTTCCCAAATGCCGCTCGATATCTGCCTGAAGGCAAGGGAGACGGCATTAAAAGGGGGATATGATCTGATGCTCATCGATACAGCCGGAAGGCTTCATATTGATGAGGCATTGATGCTCGAGCTGAGAGAGATCAAAGCACAGATCAAGCCCAAGGAGGTTCTTTTTGTCGCTGATGCGATGACCGGACAGGATGCTGTCAATGTGGCAAAGAGTTTCAACGAACGGTTGGGGATCGATGGCATTATCCTGACCAAAATGGATGGGGATGCTCGAGGAGGAGCTGCCCTGTCCATTAAGGCAGTAACCCAGAAGCCCATTAAATTCATCGGTGTGGGCGAAAAGCTCGACGCTCTGGAAGTCTTTCATCCTGAGCGGATGGTTTCAAGAATTCTGGGCATGGGCGATGTTCTTACCTTGATTGAGAAAGCCGAGGCCGCTTTTGATGAGAAGAAGGCCAGGGAGTTGGAAAAGAAGATCCGGAAGGATTCTTTTACGTTGGAGGATTTTCGTGACCAGCTCCAGCAGATTCGGAAGATGGGATCATTGGAATCGATCCTGAACATGATCCCCGGATTACCGAAACAGATGAAGGGGATGGGAGGTCTCCAGGTTGATGATAAGGAGCTGGTGAGGGTGGAGGCCATCATCAACTCTATGACGCCTCAAGAGAGAGCTAATTTCACGATTATCAACGGAAGCCGGCGATTGAGAATAGCCAATGGCAGTGGAACGAGCGTTCAGGAGGTAAATCGCCTTTTAAAACAGTATGCCCAGGCCCGAAAGATGATGAAGCAGTTTTCAAAAATCGGCGGAAAAGGATTGGGAAGAAGACCAATGCCATTCTTTCCATAGTCTTATAGTCTTGTAGTCCGCTATTTGACTATATGACCATACGACTATTAGACTACGAGACATTGTGATTTTAAACGAAGGAGGTGATCCAAGGCGACATGGCTGTATCAATGAGATTGATGAGATTTGGGGGGAAGAAGAAGCCTTTTTATCGGATTGTGGTTGCAGATTGCCGCTCGCCCAGAGATGGGAGGTTTATCGATCAGGTAGGAACTTACAATCCCGGAAAAGATCCTGCAGAGATCCGAATGAAGGAAGATAAAGCAATCGGCTGGCTGAAGAAGGGAGCTCAACCCACTCCGACGGTCCGTCAACTTCTGATTCGAACCGGTGTGACGAAGAAACTGGCAGAGGGTTAACTCCCTTTTGACACTCCGGCTGTAACGACTCGAAACCGAACGGAAACATGAAACTCCTTCAGGATGATTAATATGCGATGACGACCTGAGGAGTAGCATCCGCGACCCCAAAGGTCTTTAGACCAGAGGAAACCATTCATTCTAATGGCATAGAGACGAGTCGAGTGGCTTTGCCTCCGGAGAGGCTTTTCCGGGATCTATCCAGGGACGGTTGATCGAATTGGAGGTGGGAAGATGACGACAAAGGAATTGATAGAGTTCATTGCAAAGGCATTGGTTGACCATCCGGAGCAGGTCAGAGTCTCTGAAGTGGAGGGGGAGAAGACTTCGGTCATTGAACTCTCTGTAGCGAAGGACGATCTGGGAAAGGTGATCGGAAAACAGGGTAGGACCGCGAGGGCCATCCGTGTCATCCTCGGAGCCGCCTCTGCCAATCTGGGGAAACGCTCTGTCTTAGAGATCATCGAATAAGGACCCATGGAGAAGATTCTTTACCCAATCGGGAGGGTGGTAAAGTCCCATGGGGTCAGGGGAAAGATCAAGATCGATTATTTCGGGGAGAACCCCGAACAATTCTCCATCTATCCAAAGATTTTCATCAGAGACAGCGAGGGAAGAGCACAATCCTACGAAGTCCTGGAAGTTACCCTTCAGCGCCCACGCCTCATCCTAAGATTGAAAGGAGTTGAAAGGGTCGAAGAGACAGAGGATCTCATCGGAAAGGAGATTCTTGTCCGGCAAGAGGATCTTCCTGAGCTTGAAGAAGGGGAGTTTTACTGGTTTGAGATTCTGGGGATGGCCGTTGAGACAGAACAGGGCAGGAGGATCGGTACGGTGAAGGAGATCATTCCAACAGGGGCCAATGATGTCTATGTGGTCAAGGGAAAGAGAGGGGAGATTTTAGTGCCAGCAACCGAAGAAGTGATCCGGAGGATTGACCGTCAAAGGAGAGTCATGAGCGTCTTCCGCCTGGAGGGACTATGGGAGGAGGAAGATGAGGTTTGAGATTCTCACCCTTTTCCCTGGGATGTTTCATTCTCCTTTTCAAGAGAGCATTCTTGCCAAAGCGATCGAAAAGGGGCTGATTGAGATCCGAATCATCAATATCCGGGACTTTGCTACGGATAAGCACCAGGTCGTTGACGATGCTCCCTACGGAGGAGGACAGGGAATGGTGATGAAAGTGGAGCCCATTTCTCGTGTCATTGAACAGATAAAGTCCAAAGATCCCTCTGCCTGGACGATTTACCTGACACCAGAGGGAAAGCCCTTGAAACAGGAGAGGGTCAAAGAGCTCTCCCTCCGCTCCCATCTCATCCTTCTTTGCGGCAGATATGAAGGAGTGGATGAAAGAGTAAGGGAGCTTTTTGTTGATGAGGAGATATCGATTGGGGATTATGTGCTGACCGGAGGGGAATTGGCTGCCATGGTCCTGATTGATGCGGTTTCGAGGTTACTGCCCGGTGTGTTGGGTTCGGACCGCTCAGCGATGGAGGACTCCTTCTCTGATTCTTTGCTTGAATACCCCCAGTATACCCGGCCTGCAAATTTCAGGGGACACGAGGTTCCGGAGGTTCTGCTTTCAGGAAACCATCAGGCGATCTCTCTTTGGAGGAGAAGGGAGGCCTTAAAGCGGACATGGATGAGAAGACCGGATCTGTTAAAGAAGGCAGAACTTTCTGAGGAAGATAAAAAATTTTTGGAAGAGATATCCAAGCAGATGTCTCTTAACGGGGACAATTCACATAAACGATGACAGTGATGTTTTCGGCAAGGTGAGGAGGTTAGGGTTATGAAGCCAGTTTGGTGAGAGGAGAAAGGGTGAAGGCTAATCATTTATTAAAACTATTGCCATTACCCAAAAACAAAACTGGCCTCCTTACCCTTACCGTAACCCAATGCTTTTAGACGATGTCCTCCAACCTTTATATAGGATTGGTTCATTATCCTGTCTACGGTCGGAATAAGGAAGTGATCGCTACAGCGGTGACCAACTTCGATATTCACGATATTTCACGATGTGCGCGGACGTTCGGATTAGGAGGTTTTTTCATCATCACTCCTCTTGAAAGCCAGGTGGCGTTGGTGGAGAAGATTGTCGCTCACTGGAGGCAAGGAGAGGGTTCGATCTACAACCCAACGAGAAAAGAGTCCCTCTCGCTTGTCCGGGTTTGTCGAAGCATTGATGAAGCAGACAATGAGATCGCTCGCCTCCATCAGAAAAAGGTAAAGAGGGTTGCAACAGGAGCCTCTCCTCATCCTGGTTGCATCGGATATGAGAAATTGCGAGGACTGCTAAAAGACTGGGAAACTCCTTTTTTCCTCCTCTTTGGAACTGGATGGGGATTGACAAAGGAAGTCAAAGAAAGTTCAGACTATGTATTGGCACCCATCGAAGGAAAAGGTTATAATCACCTCTCAGTTCGGTCTGCCGTGGCCATCATCCTGGATCGGTTATTAGGGGATCGTAATTAATTTCAGATCGCAGATTTAAGATTGAAAAATTCAATCTGAGATCTGAAATCAAAAATCTAAAATCAAAAATCTAAAAAGGGAGTGTCAGATGAATACGTTGGAGCTCATCGAGAGAGAACAGTTACGCACGGACCTGACGCCGTTCAAAGTGGGAGATACGGTGCGGGTCCATGTGAAGATTGTGGAGGGAGAGAAGGAAAGAATCCAACCTTTTGAGGGCGTGGTGATCGGGAAGAAGGCCGGAGGAATCCGCTCCACTTTTACCGTGAGGAAGATCTCTTATGGGATTGGTGTAGAGAGGATCTTTCCCATGCATTCTCCCCGAATTGATCGGATCGATGTGATCAGCCGTGGCAAAGTGAGAAGAGCCAAACTCTTCTATTTGAGAAAACTGAAAGGCAAAGCGGCGCGGATCCGGGGCGAAAAGAAACAAGAAAACTAATGAGAATATTGGAATAGTGGAATGATGGTTCCATAACACCATTCCAATCGGTTTTGCTATGCTTTTCCCTTCTCTTCCTACTCAGCCCATGGACTACTTTGAGAAGTTGTACTATGGTCAGGGCTACCGGCGAATTGCTGGTGTGGATGAGGCAGGAAGAGGCCCTCTGGCCGGGCCAGTCGTGGCTGCGGCTGTCATCCTTCCAAAAAATGGTATTGGACAGGAGCTCTTCGACTCCAAACAGATCCCTTCTAAGAGAAGAGAAGAACTATACAAAATCATCCTATCAAAATCCGTGGCGGTGGGTATCGGAACCGTCAGCCATGAGGAAATCGATCAGTTAAATATCCTCCAGGCGACTTTGAAAGCGATGGTTTTGGCGGTTCAGAATCTTTCCTTGTCCCCTGACTTTATTCTGATTGATGGTCATCAATTCATTCAACTCCCACTCCCGCAAAGGCCCATCCGTAAAGGTGACCGGATTTGCAACTCCATTGCGGCTGCCTCCATCGTGGCCAAAGTGACCCGGGACCGAATGATGTTAGAGTGCCACCAGAAGTATCCTCAGTATAATTTTGCAAGGCATAAAGGTTATGGGACCAAGGAGCACCGAAGGGCGATTGAAAGATTCGGTGTCTGTGAGCTTCACCGAAAGACCTTCAAGGGCGTGAAAGAATACCTTTAATTTCATGTTTAAGGTCATATGTTTCAAGTTTAAAACAAACCTGAAGCCAGCAACTTAAAAATTGTCCCATGAAGAAGAAAGAGCTTGGTCAAAAGGGTGAGGAACTGGCGCTTCGTTTTTTAAAGAAGAACGGCTATCGCCTCATTGAAAGAAATTACACCTGTAAAATGGGCGAGGTTGACATCGTTGCAAGAGAAAAAGATATCCTTGCCTTCATCGAGGTCAAGACAAGAAAAACGACCACCTTTGGTCCTCCACAGATGGCAGTGGATCAAAGAAAACAGGAACAACTCTCAAGAGTAGCTCTACATTATCTGAAAGAAAAGAGATTGGAGAGGATAAAAGCAAGGTTTGATGTGGTGGCCATTCTTCTTAGCCCCAAAGGTCCAGAGATCGAACTCATCCGAAACGCCTTCGATTTGCAGTATCCGTAAAGTGTTTTTTTAAATATGGAGAAAAAACGCATCCGCCGCCCGGGCGAGATCTCCATCCGCCATCTTTTGACCGGCTTCAATCACATCGCAACCTTGCGAGCACAACGATTTGACTTTTTCAAATCCTTTGGTCAAAATATAGAAAACGATTGCTAGGGGAGCTCATTTGGGCTGAGAGTCCTTGTCCTGCTATGGCGGGATAGGGAGACCCTCCGAACCTGTTTGGGTAATTCCAGCGAAGGGAAGCGGAAAAAATAAAAAAGGCCGTAATACCATTCATTGGAATTACGGCCTTTTTTTGATTAGAAAAGTCATTCCTGCCCCGTATCAAGTACGGGATAAACTCCAGCAGGAACCCGCATCTTTTTAGGAAACCAATTTCCGTCATTCCCGTTTACACGGGAATGACGGAATACTACTGAGGAGGAAACATGGTACTCGATGAAAAAATTATCACCCAGGCGATTATTGATCGATACTACGAGAAATTAAAGGAAAACCTCTCCGTCGATGTGGCAATTGTTGGAGGAGGTCCCTCTGGATTGGTCTGTTCCTATTATTTAGCCAGAGATGGGTTTAAAGTCAGCCTTTTCGAAAGGAAGCTTTCAGTCGGAGGAGGAATGTGGGGCGGGGGAATGATGTTTAATGAGATCGTGGTGCAGGAAGAGGGAAAGAGAATCCTCGATGAGTTTGGGATTCGATCCCGCCCCTACAACAAGGGTTACTACACGGCTGATTCGATTGAAGCCATTTCAACACTCTGTTCAAAAGCGGTGAAGTCAGGAGCGACTATTTTTAATCTGATCAGTTTTGAGGATCTTATCCTCCGGGAAAATCGAGTCACTGGTTTGGTCCTCAACTGGACAGCCGTGGAAATGGCAAATTTGCACGTTGATCCTTTGACCATTCAATCGAAATTCGTTGTGGATGCCACAGGTCATGCTACGGAGGTCGTTGCCATCCTCCAGAAAAAGAATGATATAAAACTTTTTACCGAGACAGGTAAGATCATGGGTGAAAAATCCTTGTGGGCTGAGGCAGCGGAGAAAGACACGATGGCCAATACGAGAGAGGTCTTTCCAGGACTCTATGTATGCGGCATGGCGGCCAACGCCACCTTTGGGTCCTATCGAATGGGTCCTATCTTCGGAGGGATGCTCCTTTCAGGTGAAAGGGTAGCTGGAATGATTACAGAAGAGTTAAGGAGATCGAAATGAAGCGAGTATTGACGATTGCCGGATCGGATTCAGGAGGGGGTGCAGGAATTCAGGCGGACCTGAAGGCGATTACGCTTTTAGGGGGGTATGGGATGAGCGTGCTCACAGCCCTTACTGCCCAGAATACAGTTGGCGTTCAAGGCATCCATCCCGTGCCCACTTCCTTTGTTGAAAAACAGATTGACTCGGTGCTTTCGGACATCGGGGCAGACGCCATTAAGACGGGGATGCTTTTGAATGCAGAAATCATCGAGGTGGTGGCAAAGAAGATTAAGCAGTATGGGGTGGAGATCGTTGTCGTTGATCCGGTGATGGTCTCCAAGAGTGGTGCCCCTTTGCTTCGAAAGGATGCCCGAAAGGCTTTAATCCATCAATTGATACCCCTTGCCACGGTCGTTACTCCAAACCTTTATGAGGCCTCCATCCTCACCGGCATCGAAGTCAATTCGATTGATCGGATGAGAGAGGCTACGGTTCAAATCTGGAGTATGGGAGCAAAGAATGTGGTGGTGAAAGGAGGCCACTTAAAAGGGAAAGCCATTGACACCCTCTACGATGGGAAAAATTATGCTGAGATTGAAGGGCCACGGATCAGGATGAAGAATACGCATGGGACTGGGTGTACCTTTGCCTCGGCCATTGCAACGCTTCTGGCCAGAGGGGAATCTATCCCAGAGGCAGTGGGAAAAGCCAAGAACTTTATCTCCATGGCTATCCAATTTGGCTTGAACCTTGGAAAAGGTACAGGGCCAACCAATCCTTCTGCGTATGTTCTGAGAGAGATGGAGCGGTATGATGTGGTGCAGGAATTGAAGAAGGCCTTGGAGGCATTAAAGGAGAGGAAAGTGGGGCATCTCATCCCAGAAGTTTCTTCCAATCTGGGGTATGCACTCCCTTATGCTTCGAGAAATGAGGATGTGGCTGCTTTTCCAGGAAGGATTGTTCGCTATGGAGATTCGATTGCTACAATCGGTTCTCCTGAATTCGGTGCCTCCAGGCATGTTTCCAATATCATCCTGACGGTCATGAGATTTCATCCGGGGTATCGCTCTGCCATGAATATTCGATATTCGGAGGAGTTCGTGGCCCAGTTGGAGACGAAAGGATTTGTGGTCGGCCATTTCGACCGGAAAAGCGAGCCAAAGAAGATCAAAGAGAAAGAAGGTTCTTCTCTGGAGTGGGGCGTTGGCGAGGTTTTGAGAAAGATGAAACAAATTCCGGACTTTATCTGCGATAAAGGCGATGTCGGCAAAGAGCCCATGATCCGGGTCCTGGGTAGAAACCCGATGGAGGTTGTTGAGAAGATACTAAAGGTGACAGAAGTTTCGAGTGATTGAAGCGCT
>CAKZKY010000045.1 GCA_937124575.1 uncultured Pseudomonadota bacterium
CAATCGTCCCCACATTCACATGCGGCTTCGTCCTCTCAAACTTCGGCTTCGACATGGCTCTTACCCTCCTTGTCTCTTAAAAAGATTGTCTAATGGGTTATCCCCTTGATGGAGCCCACGACCAGGATTGAACTGGTGACCTCATCCTTACCAAGGATGCGCTCTACCAACTGAGCTACGTGGGCAAACCCAAAGAAAAACCTGTCAAGAACGGAAGACAGGTTGCCCGATATATTGATAAAATTAAGAAGTTGGATTTGATCCTTTGGAGCGGGAAACGGGGATCGAACCCGCGACCCTCAGCTTGGAAGGCTGATGCTCTACCAACTGAGCTACTCCCGCTTTGTGATGCAATTGGATCCTTCTCACTTATCAATGACCAACGAATGAATTCAGGATAACTCTCACACAATTCAAAAAATGAGGTCTTTAAACCTAACCCTTCAATATTGGAATAGGTTCTCATCCTCCTGATGATCAACTTCCTTGTTGTCTAAAACTGGTGGAGAGGGGAGGATTCGAACCTCCGAAGGCATCGCCAACAGATTTACAGTCTGTCCCCTTTGGCCGCTCGGGAACCTCTCCAAATCAAAACTGTCATTTTTGGGGATTAAATAAATTCCTCCTGGCAAAGAAAAAGACTGGAAAATCAATGAGTTACATAAGTGGAACAGAGATCAATGTGAATTTTAACTTATTATATTTAACAAACTATTTTTTTCTTGTCAAGAGATTTTTTTTCAAAAAACGCTAATTTTCCATATCTTACGCAATCCATTCTTTTCCTCTCTCGACAATGAAGTTGGCAAAATTTTTAACCACAGGATTATTTGCCTCTTTCTTTAAAAAGAGAAGTGCCACTTCAAGATAAAGCCTCTCTTTAAGTGGAATCATCCGAATCAATCCCCTCCTTGCCTCTTCCTCTGCAATCCTCTTCACCGAAACTGAAATCCCCCTCCCTTCTGAAACCCACTGTTTGATAAACTCCGAACTCCCTGCTTCAATAATCAAGGAGGGGCGAATCTCCATCTCATGAAAGGCTTGAAGGACTATCTTCCTCGTTGTCGAACCTTTTGCCCGAATGATGAAAGGGAAATCTTTAATCGCTTTAAGAGAGACCTGCTGTTTTTGGGAGAGCGGATGCATTGGAGAGACGAGCAGAACGAGTTCTTCTTTAAGAAAGGGAATCGATTGAAATCTGGAAGGCGTACTGGTCATGGCGATGAGGGCAATATCATTACGATGCGCTGTCAGGCTCTTTTCGATCTCCTCAGAATTTCCGACATCGAGGGCAATTTTGATATGGGGGTAGTGATTCTGAAAACCAGAAAGAAGTCTGGGCATCAGGCATCTGGAATAGGATTCTGTCGTCCCGATTCTTAAAAGGCCACCGCGACCCTCCTGAAGCTTACCCAGAAAGTTTTCGATCTCCACAAGGTGGTGAGAAATCTTTTGCGTATATTTAAAAAGGATTTCGCCTGCATCGGTCAGTTTAAATTCGCCCCTGCCCCGCTGGATGAGTTCCCACCCGACCCTATTTTCTAACCCTTTAATATGCTTGGTCACGGCGGGCTGGGAGACAAAGAGTGCCTCTGCGGCTTTCGAGAAACTCTTCTCCCTCACTACCTCATGGAAGACAAGCAACGAATGGATGGAATCGTATAGAGGGGATCGTTTCTTTATCTCCATAACTTTAAGTTATTAAAACATAAAAACAAATGAATTGACAAGGGAGAAAATTAAATAGATAATACCAACAAAATGATTGAGCCAAAAGGAGGAAATTATGGACCTGAGGGATTTTATAAAAGAGTGTGAGAAGGTTGGGGAATTGAAGCGAATTAAGGCAGAGGTCGATTGGGACCTCGAAATCTCCCATATCGCAAAGTTTGTTGAGGAGAAAAGCGGTCCAGCCCTGCTCTTTGAAAATGTGAAGGGATACAAGAGTCCTGTTCTGACCGGTGCCTTCGGCACAACGAAAAGGCTGGCCATCATCCTTGGAAAGGATCCGAATCTATCCATGGTTCAGCTTACTAAGGAATGGGTGAATATCGCCGTCAAGGAGGTCATTCGGGCCAAGGAAGAGAAAGACGGTCCCATCTTCGAAAATATCCTCGAAGGGGATAAGGTCGATACATTCGCATTTCCATCTCCCAGATTCTATGAACTGGACGGAGGCCGATATTTTGGCACCGCTGTATTCATGGTCTTGCAGGACCCGGAGACAGGTGACATCAATCTTGGAACCTATCGGATGGGCATCCTTGATGATAAAACCGTTGGGGTTCAGATCCTCAAGGGGAAAAAGGGCGATCGGATCATGAAGAAGTATGCCAAAGCCGGTAAGAAGATGCCTGCCTGTGCAATCATCGGTGGAGATCCTCTCCATATCTTTGCTAGCGCAGCTACCGTCAAAGCCAAGAGCGGATATGATGTGGTCAGCTCACTCCGTGGGAAACCCGTTGAAATCGTCCGGGGACAACTAACTGGACTTCCATTTCCGGCGGCTGCCGAGATCGTTTTGGAGGGAGAGATCGATCCTCAACATCTGAGAAACGAAGGCCCATTCGGTGAATATACGGGATACTATACCGAGGAATTGATCAAACCGATTCCAAAACCTGCCCTTGATGTGAAACGGATCTACCACAGAAATAATCCGATCCTATGGGAGACGAGTGTCGGCAGACCGGTTGGTGATCAACACATCCTTTACGCCTTCACGCGTAATGCAAGCCTATGGACCGACCTTGTGAAGATGGAGATTCCAGGCATCCAATCCGTTTATACCCTGCCCGAAGCTTCGGGACGGTTCATTGTGGTCGTCTCTGTCGAACAGATGTATCCAGGTCACGCCGATCAGGTTGGAGCAGCAGTGATTGCAAGTAACACAGGAATGTATGGGGTGAAAATGGTGATCATCGTTGATGACGACATTGATGCGGACGATCTCCCAAGGGTGTGGTGGGCCCTTGGCACTCGATATAATCCTGCCCGAGGAACCCAGATGATCAACAGGGGACGATCAACTCCACTCGATCCCTCCATCGGACCTGATGAAAACAAATTCATCACCTCAAGAATCATCCTGGATGCCACCATCCCCTTTGAATGGAAGGTCAAACCCACAGAGATCAAGCTCTCTGAGAGTATGTTGGCCAAGGTGAAATCCAGGTGGAAGGAATATGGGTTTGAAGATTAATTGTTCGAAAGGAGGATCAAGGTATGTGGCATTATAAAGATTTCATATTTGGGGAACTCCCCTGCATCGTCACTTTTGTGAGCGTAGAGGTCAACGGGCAACAGAATATCATGACTGCTTCAGGGATGTTCGTTTCCGATGCACCTCCATTGATCGCCATCAGTATTTCAAAGGAAAGCACCACCCATCGCTTAATCCCTAAGGCAAAAGAATTTGTGGTCAATCTTGCCTCTACCGATCAGGTGGACCTTGCCGAGAAATTAGGAGCCATCCATGGCGAAACCATCGATAAGTTAAAAAAATTTAAAATCCCCACAGAACCAGCCTCGGTGATTCGCTCCACCATGATTACAAACTGTTTTGCCAATCTCGAATGCAAATTGATCCATTCGATCAAAGAGGGAAATTATATTCTCTACATTGGAAAAGTCGTCGCCCATAAAATTAGACCTAAACTGAAACCCCTGATCTGGTTTGAAAATCACTATTTCCGGTTGGGGAAAAAATTGGCCTAAACACTCTGATAATACCTCGAATCATGATGTCTGATAAAAAGGAGTGATTGAAATGAACTTCGAAAAAAATATAGAGAAAGCTCAGGAAAAAGCAAGAAAGGTGAAACTGTTTGCCCATGATGTGCATGGAGTGCTCACACCGAATACCTTCTTCTGTGATAG
>CAKZKY010000046.1 GCA_937124575.1 uncultured Pseudomonadota bacterium
TGATTGAGAGCCTCCTGCAAGGTGGGAGCTGACTCAAGATAAAGTTCTTTCAATGTCTCTTCAGGAAGAAGACAATCGGTCATGACGATCCTTGCCTGTTTAAGAATCCAGGCGAGAATCAATGCTTTCTGTTCACCGGGGGCAAAACCCTCCTCGCGGGAGATGGTGATAATGTCATCCACATCCTGTGCTTTCTTCATGATATCACAGTATCCAGGGTGTCCACAGCCATCTTCACAGGGGGCGGGGATGAGAATGACGCCTCCTTTTGTCACGACAGGATTTGGACCAAAGACGACCACGTTGGCTGCCCTTGTAGCCTGGTAGAGGTCTCTGCTCTTTGGGTAACTCACACCGCTCACTACAATCTCTGCGGGATGATCCACCTCTACTTCAAAGAGTTCTCTTGCTACTTTCACCCCTTCCTGAAAGGCTTGGACTGAGTCTCCGGCCACAACCTTAACCACTTCCTTCTTTCCGGTCTGAACCACATTGACGATGAAGTGGAGTCCCAGCGCATGAGTTGCTTCGGTGAGGAATCTTCGGAATTCATTTTCCTCGGTCACACCGAGCCGGGTTTGTTTGAGCATCTGATAATTATGGGTGGCGGCAATGGTTTCCTCGCCAGCGACTCCGACAGCAATGCTTTTTACTCCACCGCTATAACCAGCGAAGAGGTGGGTTTCAATCACCCCGGTGGAAATCCGGATGTCTGCCTGCGCCACCGTGCGGTTGAAGACCAGAGGGATGCCTCCGCTGGTTTTACCAAGATTCAAAAGCTCTTTGGAGTCCCATGCATTGTGGTTGGTAAAGACGATTTCGTTAACCACCTCTCCAAACTTTTCTTTCATTTCCTCAGGGGTGTTTGGACGATGCGTGCCAATGGCAACAATGGCAGTGATATCGCTCTTTCTTATCCCACCAGCCATGAGTTCTTTGATGAGGAGGGGGAGGATAATCTCTTCCGGAAGTTTACGCGTGATATCGGTCACGATCAAGGCGACTTTTTGTCCTGGGCGGACCAGATCGCTTAAGCGTGGACTCCCAATGGGGCGGTAGATGGCTTCTTCAACCGCCCCATTGACATCCGACACAGGTTGTACAGGGTGAGATTCGACCCATTGGGCTGAAACAGAATCCGGGAGTTCTATCTGGATATTCTTCTTTCCGCAGGGGATAAGGTAATGTTTCATCCTATTCCAACTTAATATTGAATTCCTTGATCAGCTTTCCGTATTGTTCGTACCCTTCCTGTAAATATTTCCCGAAATCGCTCGGGCTTTTATACATAACGGGTTGACCGATATCCTTCATGGCCTGGATGAATTCCTGGTCATCGCAGATTTTCTTAAATCGTTCTGCAAGATATCGAATGGCATCGGGAGGAGTTGCTTTCGGAGCAGCCACGCCTTTCACTGAGCCAACGGTTACGACATTGTAGCCCAATTCTTTAAAGGTGGGGACATCGGGAATGGCAGGGTCTCTCTGCTCCAGCGCCACAGCAATGGGGATGAGCCGTTTTGCCTTGATATGGCTGATAACTTCTGAAGGATGATTTCCGCCAGAATCGGTCTGACCTCCTACGATGGCTGTTACGGCTTCTGCTCCTCCTCTAAATGGGACGGTAACGATCTTGAGGCCTGTCGCTTTTCCAACGGCCTGCAAAGTGATATCCACGGACCCTGCCTTGGTCGAGACAGAAGCAGTCACCTGCTCTCTCTTTTTTCCCCACTCAATCAGTTCCTTCATCGTCTTGTAAGGGGCATCCCCTCGGATGATCATCACCACTGAGTGGACTGAGAGTAGGCAGACAGGAACAAGATCCTCAAAGGTTTTGTAAGGCAATTTCTGAAAATGGGGCATGACCAGATCATGTCCTGATCCATAGCCTACGTAGAGGGTATGTCCGTCCGGAGTGGAGCGGACGACGCCTTCTGTTCCGGTGACGCCACCTCCCCCTGGCTTGTTGATGACGACGAGAGGCTTGTCAAAATATTTTGGAGCAAACTTTGCTACCAAACGGGCAAGGACATCCGTGGAACCTCCTGCTGCAAACGGAACCACCAGCTCGATCGGCTTCGTCGGGAATTTTTCCTGCGCTCCAGCGAGGGTTGGAATGATCAAAAGAGAACATAACACCAACATACAAAACATTTTCTTTAACTTTTCCATTTTTCTCCTCCTTATTATGAATGGATTTTACTTTCTAACAGGGTGAACCATAAGTCGCTTTTAAGCCTTCCCTCTCCTGTCTGATGAGATTTTTCAATATGATTCACTCTTTTTTCCAGCCTTTCGCTTTCTTATGACCATAATGATCTGGAAGAGGATGAAGAGGATAAGGAATCCCATTAATGTACCTGAAATAGGGCGCTTAAAGAAGATCAAAGGACTTCCTGCTGAGATGAGAAGAGCCTGACGCAAAGATCTCTCCAGAATTGGACCAAGGACAAAGGCGAGAATCATCGGGCCGGGTTCAAAATCGAGCTTTCTAAGCAGGTAGCCGAAAACCCCGAAGATTCCCATAATCCAGACATCAAAGACTGTATTGCGGACACTATATACCCCTATGCAGCAGAAGAGGACAATGATGGGAGCAAGAATGGCATAGGGGACACTGAGTAACTGAACCCACATTCCGACCATGGGGAGGTTGAGGATCAGAAGCATGGCATTCCCAATATACATGGAAGCCACCACTCCCCAGAAAACATCCGCCCTTTCAGCGATGAGAAAAGGTCCTGGCTGGACGCCCTGGATGAGCAGGGCAGCAAAGATCATGGCAATGGCAGCATTCCCGGGAATACCAAGGGTGAGAAGGGGAATGAATGAAGCGCTGGCTGCGGAATTGTTGGCTGATTCAGGTCCTGCCACGCCCTGAATGGCACCTTTCCCAAACTCTTCAGGGTGTTTGGAGACCTTTTTCTCAACCGCATAAGAGATAAGGGAGGAGATGACCGCTCCGCCGCCGGGCAGGATCCCAACAAAAAATCCAATAAAGGAGCCTCGCACGATCGCCCATTTCGATTCAGCCCAGTCCTTTAATGTCGGCCAGAGATGAGAGATTTTTCTTGTTACGAGCTCGGTCTTCATCTCTTTCTCAAGATTATAGAGGATTTCGCCGACACCGAATAGCCCCATGGCCAGGGTAACAAAATCAACTCCCTCCTGAAGCAGAAAGAACCCCCAGGTGAAACGGATGGCGCCGGAGATAGGATCAAGGCCAACCGAGCCTAACAGAAGCCCCAGAACGATCATGACCAATCCTTTAAGGATGGAGGAGCCTCCTAAGAGTGTCGCCATCAGCAATCCGAGGATGGTGAGCGAAAAGTATTCCGGAGGGCCAAATTTCAGTGCGAATTCCGCAAGAGGAGGCGCCACAAAGGTAAGGCCGATCACCCCGAGGGTTCCGGCAATAAAGGAGCCGATGGCGGCAATACCGAGTGCAGGTCCTGCGCGGCCCTTGAGAGCCATTTGGTAGCCATCAATGCAGGTCACGACAGAAGCGGCCTCTCCGGGGATGTTGACGAGAATGGATGTGGTGGATCCTCCATACATGGCTCCATAAAAGATACCTGCCATCATGATGATGGAGGTGATTGGGTCTCCGATCTTAAAACTGAGCGGAAGAAGAAGAGAGATGGTAGCTGCCGGGCCAAGACCTGGGAGGATTCCAACCACGGTACCAAGAAGGGCACCGATCAGTGCGAAGGTGAGGTTGTTTAGGGTAAGGGCAATGCCAAACCCGTTGATTAACCCCTGAAACATTCCGAAAATTTCATTCATTGTCTTTTGTCACCATTTGAGAAATCCCGTAGGTAAGGGGATCTCGAGAAAAAAGACGAAGAGCAGATAGAGTCCTGCGGTTGCCCCCAGAGAGATGAATAAAACTGTTTTCCAACGGAGGCGTTCGATCAGTCCCATCCAGATAATAAGAAAAATGAATGTGGTCAAGATGAATCCCAGGTAATTGATGAAGATGGCAAAAAAAGCAAGACTCAATAGGCCAAGCAGTGGCCTAAGCCAGCTTCTCCGAGGCCAGAACGGAATGGGCGAGGATTTTCCCCCCAAATTTTTAAAGA
>CAKZKY010000047.1 GCA_937124575.1 uncultured Pseudomonadota bacterium
CTCCAACTCCCTCTTAATCATGAGGAGAGGGTCAGCTTCAATGGGAAGGTAGAGAAGCCCATCTTGCGTTGTTCCGTTGATGTAATAGAGATCCATCTTTTGCACAACAAGGATTGCTTCAATCCTTTGCTTTTCCATCCCATCTCTTATTCTTTTGAGACGATATCCTATCTCTTCCCTTGGTATGGTTTGAAAATCAAATAATTGACTCCATTTATGAAAATCTTTTTTAATCCAATCTCGGTAATCCATCGGTCTCAATGGTTCCCCTCACCTCTTCGCTTTGGCCAAACTGGTTTGGGAAGCCAATCCATAACTTATATCGGAAGGCTAATGATGAAATGGGTCCCTTTTCCCTCTTCACTTTCGACTTTAATCTCCCCGCCGTGATTCTTGATAATCCCATAACAGACCGAAAGGCCAAGGCCCACCCCTTTAACTTTCTGCTTTGTAGTAAAAAAGGCCTCAAAGATCTTGCTTCTCAACTCCTCCGGAATCCCCACCCCCGTATCTCGGATATGGATCATGACCTTATCCTTTTCTCCCCTTGTTCCCACCGTTAGGGTTCCGCCTTTGGGCATGGCCTCCTTCGCATTCTTAAACATGTTCAGCATCACCTGCCTCAGCTGATTGGTTGAAGCCATCACCTCGGGGATCTTCTCGTCAAAGTAAGTCTTCACCTTGATATTCGCTTCCTGCATCTGCTTATCCACGATTAGAAGGATCCCTTCGATCAATTCGTTTATATTGATACGCCGCCGTTCTTCTTCTTCAGGTTTGGAGAAACTGAGCATATTTCGTAGCATCTCGGCAAGCCGATGGGTTTCTGAAAGAGAAAGCTCCAAGATCCTTCTGCGTTTGTTCTCTGGCGGGATTTCGGTCTTAAGAAGTTCCAGAGTGTTCATAATGCCATAGATGGGGTTATTCAATTCATGGGCAATCTGGGAGGTGAGCCTCCCCATGGCAGCCAGCTTTTCAGATTGGAGAAGAGCCTGTTCGATCTCTTGAAGTTCCCTCTCCATCTTCAATCGAGGCCTTAGATCCGTGAAAATACCAACGCTCGCCACCTCTTTCCCCATCCCATCGTAAATGAGAGCGGCTGAAAGTTGAATGGGTATCTCCTCCCCTTTTCTGTTGACGACACTGAGTTGGGTAGGGGTGAACTTTCCAACTCCTCCGAATTCTGGACTTCGGAGTTTCCTCATGATCTCTTTGGCAACTCCAGGAGGATAAATCTGGGTGATGTGGACTTTGCCAATCACCTCTTCAGCCGTATAGCCCATCAAATTCTCTGCCCCTTTATTAAAGATGATGATGTTGCCTTTCATGTCTGCTGCGATAATTCCATCGACCGAGCTTTCGATCAGATTCATGAAGAACTCGTTGGCTTCTCTCAACTCTCTCTCCATTCTCTTCCGATCAGAGATATCGATATTAAGGCCTTCATATCCAATAATTGTCCCTTGATCATCCCTTTTTGCGTGGGCAGTCAGTAAAACCGTAATCTTCTCTCCACTTTTCTTCTTGAACTCCACTTCCAGATCCTTACAATACCCTTGGTCCTCGATCAGTTTCTGAAATGCCTTTCGATCTTCTTTGTTGACATAGAGGTCCTTGGGAATGTCAATCTTTAAAAACTCCTCCTTGTTTCCATAGCCGGCCATCTCCACTAAGGCCTGATTACAATCAAGAAACTTCCCTTCTTTGGTGCTGATGAAGAGTCCATGTTGAACCCTCTCGAAAAGGGTTCTGTACTTCTCTTCCGATTCTTTGAGTTCTTTTTCGAATCTCTTTCGCTCCGTAATATCCCGGAGGTAGGCATAGGTTTTGATCGAACCCTCCTCGGATCGGGTCGGTGCAATACAGACCTCTGTCTCTTTAGGCTGTCCTGAAGGGGTCTGAATCGTCATCTCAATGCAAACCTTCTGGCCAATCCCTTCTCCACGAACCACCATCTCCTCCAAAAACTCCTCATCCCTTTTTCCAATCAGAGAGTAAAATTCCCTACCGAGGATCTGATCTCTTGGGATGCCCAGGATTTCAGCAGCC
The DNA here is from genome assembly GCA_937124575.1 of uncultured Pseudomonadota bacterium. GTDB lineage: Bacteria > Desulfobacterota > BSN033 > BSN033 > UBA1163 > RBG-16-49-23. Next base: position 2,050 of record CAKZKY010000047.1, read on the forward strand.
ATCTGGTTGGCAAATTCTATTTTCGACTCTTCATCAAAGACGATGATTCCATCATCTCCCATCTCGGCAATCTTCTCAAAACGCCGGGTCGCCTCGCGGATCTCTCTTTCCATCCTCTTCTGTTCTGTTATATCTCGCAGGTAGGCATAGATCTTCATACCGCTCTCTTCCGATTTTGAGATAGCAATACAGACCTCTGCATCCTTCTTCTGACCATGGGCAGTCAACACCTCCATCACTGTGCAGACCCGTCGGCTTTCGTCCTCTCCCACATCGGATCGCATCTGATTCAGATAGCCATTATCCCGCTCTGTGAGGAGACGCCTAAAATCCATCCCGATTAATCTTGTTTTAGAATATCCGGTCAATTCAGAGGCAATCGTATTGGCAAATTCGATCCGATAATTCTCGTCAAAGACGATGATCCCGTCATCTCCCATCTCCGCAATCTTCTCTAAGCGTCGAGCCATCTCCTTCAGATGTTTTTCCACACCTTTCTGTTCATATTCCTTCAACTTCTCCTCAAGTTCTAAAATCCTTTTCTCCAGAGCTCCTCTGTCTGCATGACTTTCCATATCACACCCTCCTGTTTACAGGGGTTATTTTACAAGAATTAGATCGTTTTGTGAATGGATTATTGATGGGATAAGGAAATAAAGGGGCAGAGCCAATGCTTGCCCCAAACTACTTCAATGGATTACCTACCCAGTAGGGAATGTATCTATAATGGAGCCCCACGGGCAAAGCCCGTCATTTCCAAGAAACGCCAACGGGGGACGAACATCCCGTACCAGAGAACCAATTCACCCACGGTTAGAACCCATAGTCCTCCTGGTTCGGGATGGAGGTCCCGAGATCAATCTCCAAACTTAATGCCTTGGGCCAGCGGGAGTTCGGTGGACCAGTTGATCGTATTGGTCTGGCGACGCATATAACCCTTCCAAGCATCAGAACCCGATTCTCTTCCACCGCCTGTCTCTTTCTCTCCGCCGAAGGCCCCTCCGATCTCTGCACCCGAAGTTCCAATATTGACGTTGGCAATGCCACAATCCGAACCTTCGTGAGAGAGGAATCGCTCAGCTGTCCTTAAGTTCAGAGTGAAGATGGCGCTCGAGAGCCCTTGGGGAACCTCATTGTGGATTCGAATGGCCTCCTCCAGGTCTTCATATTCGATGAGATAGAGGATGGGAGCAAAGGTCTCCTGATGAACGATCTCGGATTGAACTTTCATCTTCACGAGAGTCGGTTCAACAAAGCGCTCCCCCAACGAAGGAATCCGATTCCCTCCAAAAATAATCTCTCCCCCATCTTCTTTGGCCTTCTCAAGGGCGGCCATCATCTCGTCGACAGCCCCCTTCGTCACCAATGGCCCCATCAGAATACCATCTTCCATTGGATTTCCAATGCGCACCTGAGCATAAGCCTGTCGAAGCCTCTCCGTGAGCTCCTTGGAAATCGAGCGATGCATGATGATCCTCCTGGTGGAGGTACAACGTTGACCTGCCGTTCCGACCGCTCCAAACAGGATGCTTCGCACGGCCATCTCAAGATCAGCATCCTCCGCCACAATGATGGCATTATTCCCTCCCAATTCGAGGATTGCTCGACCTAAGCGACGCGCCACCCCCTCTGCCACCTTCCGTCCCATTTGCGTTGAACCAGTAAAAGAGATCAAGGGAAGTCTGCGATCTCCAATCATCTTACTTCCAATCACCGATCCAGAACCGATGAGAAGGTTAAAGATGCCCTTGATTCCATGATCTGCCATGATCCGATTGACAATATGCTGGACAGCCACAGCCGTCAAAGGGGTCTCTGAAGAGGGTTTCCACAGAACAGTATCTCCGCAAACGGATGCGATGGCCGCATTCCAGGACCAAACTGCCACTGGAAAATTGAAAGCCGTGATCACACCGATAGGGCCAAGAGGATGCCATTGTTCATACATCCGGTGGCCCGGACGTTCGGAATGCATGGTCAGGCCATAGAGCTGTCGTGAAAGACCGACTGCAAAATCGCAAATATCAATCATCTCTTGAACTTCGCCCAAACCTTCGACTCTGATCTTACCCATCTCCAGAGTAACCAGTTCACCCAGAGGTTCTTTCACCTCCCTCAGGGCTTGAGCAAAGTCGCGTATGACCAAACCCCGTTTGGGAGCAGGAATCATTCGCCAAGTTTTAAAAGCCTCCATAGCCTGTGAGACGATCAGCTCATAATTCTTATCGGTTGCCTGAATCACTTTGGCAATCGGCTCACCAGTGGTGGGGTTATAAGAGACCAGGGCCTCTCCTTGAGGGTCTTTTATCCAGCCATCTGGACCAGAACAGGCACCTGGATTGATCTCTTTAATCCCCAGTTTTTCCAGCAAACTTTTCATTGGCTTCTCCTTATCGGTCTTCGTCCATGAATGGGTATCGATACTCTTTGGGAGGAGAGAGGTTTTCCTTCAGTGTCCTCGGACTGGTCCAACGAATCAGGTTGAAGATGGAACCTGCCTTATCATTTGTTCCAGAAAGTCTTCCTCCTCCAAAGGGCTGCTGTGCCACCACAGCTCCTGTAGGCTTATCATTGATGTAGAAATTCCCAGCTGCATGGCGCAACAATTTCATCGCTAAAGTAATCGCCTTTCGGTCATTGGCAAGGATGCTTCCGGTCAGTGCATAGGGAGAGGTATTGTTACAGAGTTCCAGGATTTCTTCAAAGTTTGTCTCAGGATAGACATAGAGTGTGAGCACAGGCCCAAAGATCTCTTCTGTCATCAGCTTGTTGGTCGGGTTTTTTGTCAGGATCAGGGTTGGTTCAATAAAATAGCCTTTTGATGAATCGCATCCACCTCCGTAGAGAATCTCCGTCTCACCCGAACCCCTTGCATATTCAATATAGCCCGAAATCTTCGAAAAGGAGTTCTGGTCAATGACTGCACCCATAAAGTTTGAAAAGTCTGTAACCTCTCCTACTCGGATCGTTCGGATCTCGTCAATCAGTCTCTGTTTAAGGTTTGGCCAGAGGTTCGATGGGACGTAGGCACGGCTTGCCGCAGAACATTTCTGCCCCTGATATTCAAAGGCACCGCGAATCAAAGCCGTAGCCGTAACCTCCACATCTGCAGAAGAATGGACAAAGACGAAATCTTTTCCTCCGGTCTCTCCGACAATACGGGGATAGGTTCGATAATGTTCAATGTTCGACCCAACCGTCTTCCACATCTCCTGGAAGGTCGGCGTGCTCCCTGTGAAATGGACTCCTGCCAAATCCCTATCTCTTAAAAGAACGTTCCCAACCTGTCCCCCAGGCGCTGGGATAAAGTTGATCACTCCATCCGGCAGGCCAGCCTCTCTCCACAACTGGGTTAAAAAGTATCCGGAATAAACCGCTGTGGAGGCTGGCTTCCAGACTATGGTGTTTCCCATCATGGCGGGCGCCGTGGGTAGATTTCCGGCAATGGCTGTAAAGTTGAAAGGTGAGACGGCAACGATAAACCCCTCGAGTGGACGATAATCCATTCGGTTCCATGCATCCACTTGAGACTCCGGTTGCCAGCTGTAGATCTGGCTCATGTAGTAAGGATTAAACCGATAAAGATCTGCCAATTCGCAAGTTGAATCGATCTCGGCTTGATGAACGGTCTTCGATTGGCCTAACATCGTAGCGGCATTTAAGATATAGCGATACTTTGTTGAGATAAGATGAGCAGCCCTCAAGAAAACAGAGGCCCGTGAGACCCAGTCCATCTCCGACCACTGCTTCCATGCCTTCTTCGCCTCTTCGATCGCCTTCTCTACCTCTTTGGGACCTGCCTGATGAAAGCGTCCTAAAAGATGGCGATGATCATGGGGACAGCGACACTCCCCAAGCCTTCCTGTTCGGACCTCCTTCCCACCGATCAAAAGAGGAATCTCAACCTCTTCTCCAAGCATCTTCTCCAATTGGACCCTCATTTTTTTTCGCTCCTCTGTTCCAGGAGCATAAGAGAAGACCGGTTCATTCATCGGCTTCTCGATTCGGTTCACTGCATTAAGCATTGCTCACTCCTCCCTATGAAATCTCTACTCTCTCACCCTTGCCCTGCTGAATCGCCTTCTGGTAAGCAAGGTGGGCAGTGACCACATCCTCCATCGCAAATCCGACCGACTTAAATAGGGTGATCTCTTCCTCTGAATGCCTCCCCTCTTTACGGCCAGTGACCAGATCTCCAAGGTCGCCATGGATCCTTTCTCGCTTCAGCTTCCCTTCACTCATAGGGATGAGCAGATCCCCTGCCTCACTGAGGCAACCCTCAAAGGTGTCCACCACGATCTTCGATCGAAGGATCGTCTCGTCGTCGGTTTCACGCATGTCTGGCCGAAAGGCTCCAATGGCATTGATATGGGTTCCAGGTCTCAGGTCCTTTCCTGAAAAGACAGGCGTCTTTGAAGTCGTAGAGGTGATCAGGATGTCGCTCTCTCTTACCGCTTCAGCAGGACTTGATGCAGGATAAACCTTCACCAGAAAACTCAATCTCTTGCAAAAGCTCTCCAGCCTTTGGGAATCGAGATCATAAGCCCAGACCTCCTCAATGGGCCTTACCACCTGTATCGCTCTAAATTGGAAGAAAGACTGAAAACCCGTTCCAATGATTCCAAGAATCTTCGAATCTTTTCTCGCCAAGTAGCGTGTAGCAAGACCTGAAGCTCCTCCTGTCCGGATGCCTGTAAGGGTCGCTCCCTCCATGAGGGCTAACAGCTCCCCTGTGACAGGATCATTGAGAAGATAAGTCGCATAGATGGTGGGTTTCCCCTTCGAAATATTCTGTGGAAAGACAGAGACAATCTTCGTTCCACTCTGTTTCAGTCCTGAAAGCAGGGCTGGCATGAAGAGAAACTGACCCTGGTACTCCTCCACATTCAAATGAAACCGCACCGGAACGACACATTTCCCCTCTTTGGCTTCCCGAAACCCCATTGCTAAAACATCCAGAACCTCTTCCATCGGCAGCAGTTCTTCTAATTCTTTTCTGTTCAAAATGAGCATAGGTTTTTCCACTCCTTGGTTTATCGCCTATTGTTCATCATCTGTCGTCCCGTAACCCCCCTTCATCCCCCTTAATTTAAGGGGGGAATTGAGGGGGTTAGCGTCCATTGTGCTTCGTCCCTCATCCTTCTTTCAAATCACTTCCTCCTCCAGCACCTTCCTGCCCTCCTGGATCCGCTCATAACCGAGCGGACGAACATCGATCGTCTCATACCGGCCTAACCGAATCCATTCTGAAAGGGCTTTGCCCACTCCAGGCGCCTGTTGAAAACCATGGCCGCTGAAACCCACAGCCATATAAAAACCCCGCACCTCCGGGTGTTCTCCAATGATTCCGTTAAAGTCCCACTGATTGATCTCATAAAGCCCTGCCCAACCACTCATCAGTTTTAACTCATCAAAGAGTGGGATTCGATGAGCAAGGGGGGGCCATATCTCCTCATGGAAATAGGTTCGGTCCCACTGGAAATTAAATCCGGCTGGCTCCTCCTTTCGGGATTTCCCTGTTAGAATCTGTCGCCCTGCTTCGTGAAGGAAATAGACTCCTGAAGGATCAATCACAAGGGGAAGGTCATACTCAAAGAGCCTTGGCGGCTTAATGAGATAGACCATTCTCCGAACAGGGACCACCGGAATCTCAATCCCTGCCATTCTACCCACCTCTCCTGCATAGGGTCCGGCTGCATTGACAATTGAGCGACAAGTGTAGGTGGTTCCATCTTTGGTCTTCACTCCTTCAAGCCGTCTCCCTTCTCTCAGAATCCCCGTCACTTCCTGATAGAGATATTCCACACCAAGATGCTTTGCCTTCCTCACAAATCCCTGGAGCACACCGTGCGGATCCATGTATCCATCTCCCGGGGAGAAGGAAGATCCAACCAGATCCTCTGGGTTGAGATCAGGAATAAGTTTAAGGGTCTCATCAATCGTAAGGAGCTGTGTCTCTACACCGAGCGATCTTTGAAAGGCCTGATGTTTTAGAAGAATCGGCCAGTTCTTCTCATTTCCAAGAAAAAGATAACCTCTCGGTTTAAAGTCAATTTCGGGGCGGATTCCCTCAACTTCCATCCGCTCTTCAAACGCTTCATAAAAGGCAAGGCTATATCGGGAAAGGTGGACATTGACTTCGGTACTGAACTGCCTCCGGATTCCGCCCACACTGAGAACCGTAGAAGCCTTTTCATAGGTGGGGTCCTTCTCAAAGATACCGATCCGGCCATCAAATCCATCGTTGGCAAGATGGTAGGCGAGGCTCGACCCCATCACTCCACCACCAATAATCAGAAGATCGAATGTCCTTTCTCTGCTCATGAGAAGGATTCTCGTTCAGGTTTCTCGGACCTTTAGCGACCCAGCAACAGGCTCGGAAGCCACAGTGCGATTTGAGGAAATAGGAAAACGAAGATGAGACCGATCACCTGAAGCACCATAAACTCCGCCATCCCTTTATAGATGTCGAGCAATTCCCACTTGGGAGCCACGGCCTTAAGATAGTAGGCAGCCATGGCCACCGGTGGGGAGAGGTAGGCCGTCTGAAGATTGACGGCCACCAGTGTGCTGAACCAGACCTTGTCCAGTTTCAATGCCTCAATCACAGGTAGAAAGATGGGCAGAAAGATGAAGACGATGGCAGGCCACTCAAGGGGCCATCCCAGGAGGAAGATGACCAGCATGAGAAGGGCGAGCATGCCCATGGGGGGGATGGGAAGAGCTAACATGGCCTTAGCAATCATCGAGCTTGTTCCTAATCGTGTGAAGACCGCACCGAAAATATTGGAGGCCATTGCCAGAAAGAGGATCATGCTTGTCGTCTGGATCGTTTTAAAGGCCGCCTCCTTTAATACTTCTTTTGTGAGCTTTCGGTAAGCAAGCGTTAGGATCAGCGCTCCAGAGGCGGCCATGGCTGCTGCTTCTGTGGGAGTGGCTAATCCTGCGATGATACTTCCAAGGGCCGCAAAGATGATAAAGGCCATCGGAACGATTCCCGATAAGAGCTCTTTTAAAATCTCCCGGGTCGAGGTAATCCGTTCCTCCTCTGGGAGGGTGGGACCCAGCTCAGGCCAGAGATGGCATTTGATCAATGAATAACTGGTATAGAGTGCTGAAAGAAGAAGACCTGGAAGAATGGCGGCCACAAAGAGTTTGACAACAGATACTCCCACTACTGGTCCAATGACAACAAGCATCACGCTGGGAGGAATCAATATTCCCAGAGCGCCTCCAGCCGTGATCACCCCTGCTGAAAGTCGGGTGTTGTATCCACTCTTAATCATCAGAGGGGCAGCCATTAAACCGATGACTGTTACCGAGGCACCGATGATCCCTGTGGCCGTGGCAAAGATCGTGGCTGTTAAAAGAACCCCCAAATATAATGAGCCTTTCATTCCGCCGAAGATCGCCTGAAAGGATTTAAAGAGGCGTTCCATCAGTCCGGCATGCTCCAGAAGGTGCCCCATGAAGATAAAGAGCGGAACTGCTGCCAGAGTCTCCTCTTTCATCAGTCCGAGCGTCTGAAAGACCATCAGGTCAAACACGCCCATACCGAATCCGATGTATCCAAAGACCACAGCCAGGATGATCAGTGTAAAAGCAATAGGAAATCCGGCAAAAATCCCTGTAAGAAGAGAACCTAAGAGAATTAATCCGATATATTCAGGTTTCATGGCCATTCCCCCTTTACCGCGGCATAGATGCTCTTTAAAAATTCTGAAACCCCCTGGATTAAAAGAAGGAGTGCGGTTAAGGGAATGACCGTCTTAAATGGATAGATGGGGGGACGCCAAGCTCCCACTTCTGACCTTTCCAGCAGGCTCCAGGAATGGATCGCCTCATCCAGGCCTGCAATGAAAAAGAAGATCATTCCTGGAAAGAAGAAGAAAAGATAGAGGAACGCATCAACCCTTCCCTGCCTTTTGAAGGACCATCTATCGTAGAAGATATCGGTGCGAATATGTCCTTTCTGATAAAGGGTGAAGGCCGCTCCAAGCATAAAGAGACTCCCGTAGAGCATGTAAGCCACATCATAGGCCCAGATCGTTGGAGCCTTGAACACATACCGTGAAATCACCTCATATGTTAATCCCAATACCAAGGGAAAGATAAGCCAGGCCGTTGCCTTCCCTGACCATAGGCTGATCCGGTCGATGAACCTGGCCACCCTCAATAATTTTGATAAAGGAAGTTTCGTCATCATCCTCTCGCTCATTTCTTCCCCATCCCCCAATCTTCAAAGGGGGATGGGGAGATTCAAGACTCGTACTATGAGCCATTCCTATTTCTTCTTCGGCCAGTAGTAATCAGCCACCAGCTCATAGGGTACATAAAATTCGCGTCGATATTCCACGATCTTCCTGGCATACTCTTTTTGTGAGGCATAGACTTTGGCGAAGAAGGGGTCTTTGGCGACATAACGGGCTGCCACCTTATCCCACGCCTTCAATATTTCGAGAATGACCTCTTTTGGCGTCTCTACCACTTTTACCCCGTGTTTTGTCTTTAGCACCTCCAGATCCTTCACATTCTTATCAACCAGTTCGATCCAGGCTCTGAAAAGGTTTTCTCGGCTCGCCACATCAATGATCGCTTTAATATCCGACGGCAATTTATCCCACGCATCCTTGTTGATCAGAAGCTCCAACGTTCCAGTATGCCTATGAATGCCTGGGGCATGGTAGAATTTGGCAACATCCATCAGGCCGAGTTCTCGGTCTGTAGTAGGACACATAAAAGCAGCTCCATCGATCACGCCTCGCTCCAAGGCTGGCAAGATCTCTCCACCAGGCAATGTAACGACTGTAATCCCTGCTTCCTTATAGATTTCGGCGGTCAAACCAGCTTCTCGCATTTTTATTCCTTTGAGGTCGGCCCAGGATTTGATCGGTTTTTTAAACCAGCCCAGAGGTTCTGATGCAATGATATCTGTGGGAAAAACCATCACCTTCATATTCATAGCACTGAGATAGAGTTCTCTGTAAAGTTCCAAGCCTCCTCCATAGTAAAGCCATCCCGCATAGTCCACATTATCCATGGCAAAAGGTCCCCCCGCCACACTTGAGAAGAGGTTCGCTGCAGGATGTCTTCCAATCCAATAAGCAGACCATCCATGGGCCGCATCGATCGTCCCCTTATGAACGGCTCCAAGAACTTCAAAGGCTGGCACAATGGCACCGGCTGGTAATACCTCAATTTTCAGCCGTCCACCAGTCATCTCCTCAATCCTTTTGGCAAGCCCTACAGCGCTGGTATGAAGGGCCATTCCCGCAGGCCAGGTCGTCTGCATCTTCCAGGTGATGGCGGCCGCTTCTGCGGGTTTCGGTGTTGAAAAAGTTAAACCCCATCCGACCAACAGTGCTAAACTGAGCATCCAAACAAATCCCCTTTTCATCTTCTCCTCCTTTTCATTAGATTTTTCTTTTTTCAATTTACCCTTCGGTGGATTACCCCATTAGAATGGCTAAGCTCTTCTATTGGGATTTAGATAAAGACCTCTTCTTCCCTCACCTCCTTCTGTTGGAAATACTTTGCTCCGGTTGGCTTCCATCATACGGTCGAATCGCCTCACGTGATCCTGGACGAGGGCCTTCGTCTTTTGAGAATCTCTCTGTTTGATCGCCTCCACAATATGGCATAGATCCTGATAGATCCTCTCGGTAACCCTCTTCTCTTTTGGAAGAAACCGGTCGAAGTAGCGGAAGATATTATCGTAAACGATCGTTAAGATCGATTCAAAAACCCTGTTCCCAGCAATCCTGGCCAGACAGAGATGGAATTGGTTGTCGACCTTGATCACCTCTCTCCAGATCTCGCGTCCGTTCCCAAGAAGACTCTTTATTGATTCAAGAAAATGGGTGAGCTCTTCGATATCTTTCTTCTTCGCTTTTTTAGCCGCCTGAGCAGCAACGGCTCCCTCCACTTCCTCTCGAAACTCGGCCAATTCCCTTAGATCAATCTTTTGATACTGGAGCAAAAGATCGAGGCTTTCGCTGACCGGCTGAGTATTGACCGGACAGACGATGGCCCCTCCCCTCATGCCGGTCCGGATCTCGATCAGTTTTTTCTGCTCCAAGGTCCGAAGCGCTTCTCTCACCGTTCCCCGGCTGACCTGAAAGGCTTCCCTCAACTGCCTCTCTCCAGGAAGCCTCTCTCCGGCCTTAAGCCTTCCCTCCAGGATAGCCGCTTGAATCTGGGAGACGACGTCCTCGAATGCCCGGCTCTGTTTCGCTCTTTTAAAATTGAGATTCATTTGAAATGGTCAAACCATTACAATATTCCTTCGAATTTGTCAATATTATGCGAAAGGAATCCCTCATGCCTCAGTGGCTGGGTGACAAAAAACCTTCCTGGACCATATAATTCAAGGCTTTTCTCCAGTCCCACATCTCGATTTAGGAATTGTTATTGCGTGGAAACCGAAGCAATCTCGACCTCTGAAATGAGAGGGCCACGCACCTTGCAGGTGCTCGCATGTATGGAGAGGCACTCAATGAAACCTGAGAAGCTCTGTTGATACAGATGTCCAATGGCAAGCTTTGGAAGGGAGAGGGATTAAAATATTCAAAAGGTTTAAGACGCACGATCTTTTATAGAACCCGATCTCTAACGGCTGGAAACTCTCTTCGGACAGTCGACACTTTTTCAATTTCAATCTCTCCCCAAAGGATACACTCTTCATCTCCACCACTTGCGGAAATGACCCCCCAGGGATCAACCACCATGCTGTGACCGCAGAACTGAGTTCCCCGGTTCTTCCCCACACAGTTGCTTGATAGAAGATAAGCGCTATTCTCAATGGCCCGGACCCGATTAAACATCAACCAGTGTTCCAACCGTGGATAAGGCCATCCTGAAGCAACCAAAAATATTTCAGCACCTCGATCGAGCATACTCCTGAAAAGTTCTGGAAAACGGAGGTCGTAACAGGTGCACATCCCGATTTTCCCAATGTCAGTTTCAACCACGACAACCTCAGCACCGCGAGAAAGGATCTTGCTTTCCAATGAACCATAACCAAAGAGATGAATCTTCTGATACTTGGCGATGACCTTCCCATTGGGGTCGAAAAGAAGGCTTGTGTTGAATAACTTTCCTTCTTGGTGTTCGATAAAGCTTCCCATATGGAGATAGAATCCATGTTCCTTGGCTTTTTGAGACATCCTCTGAGCGGTCTCGCCATTCACCGTCTCCGACTCCTTCGAATAGAGATCGAACGAGAAGTAACCGATATTCCAAACCTCTGGAAGGATCACAAGATTGGCGCCCTTGACCTGATCGAGGAGTGATTCGACCCGCTCGATTCTTTCAGCTTTACTCTCTTCTCCGATCCATAACTGAATCGATGCGGTCTTAAACATCTCTTTTATCCCCTCTAATAATTCGGCACGCGAATCTGATAGAAAGATTTAATCTCATACGGCTTCGTGGGTTGAAAAGCTCGACCTCAAAGCCGCTTCTCCTGCTATCACCTCTCATTGACTAAGTTGTTCTTCATCATCTCGCCTAAATATTTTGCCCGTTCAGTCGCTACCTCTACCGCATTGATCAGTGTCGTGCGAACCCCACCCTGTTCCAATGTATGGAGTCCTGCAATGGCTGTCCCTCCAGGCGAGGTGACCATATCCTTCAATTTCCCTGGGTGCTCCCCAGTCTCGATCAGCATCTTGGCTGCCCCTAAAACGGTTTGAGAGGCCAAAACGAGTGAATCTGTTCTCGAAAGCCCCACCTTAACTCCTGCATCCGCCAAGGCATCGATGATGAGAAAGATATAAGCAGGACCGCTTCCACTTAAACCGGTGACCGCATCGAGAAGGTATTCTTCGATCAGAATCGATTTTCCTACAGAATCGAAGATCGCCTTTGCCATCATCAGATCTTCCTTGGAAGCATGCTTCCCGCCAGCAATGGCCGAAACCCCTTCCCGGACCGAGACGCATATATTGGGCATGACGCGTATCAGCTTAAGCTCTTTTCGGGCACAGGATTCGATTGCATCGAGTGGCACTCCTGCCGCAATCGAGATGATCAGTTTGGTCAGATCGAAGTGTTTGGCCACCTCCTCAATGACCTGTTTCATAATCTGAGGTTTCACGGCGAGGACGACGATATCGGACTGCTTGACGACCTCCGGATTATGGGAGGTTGTTCTTACACCATATTGCTCTCGAATCGCCTTCAGCCTTTCAGATCGTACATCAGAGCATAGGATCTGCTCCGGACGGCAGAGATGACCATGAAGAAGGCCAACGATGAGAGCTTCTCCCATATTGCCTGACCCCAAAAAACCGACCTGTTTACTCTTGAGCATAATCTTTCCTCCTTATCGGTTTCCCCAGTTAGAGATCATCGTCGTTATGCTTTGAACCGACCGAAGCATGATTTCTAATGGGGTAAAGATTTTTGTGGCAAATAACCATTAAGTTATGGTAAATATGAAGAAACATAAACCTGAAATGGAAGCCTGTCAAGGAAGAAATACGAGGCTCTGTAAAACTTCTTCATCCTTTCTCGATGGTACAGATGTACTCCCTCTTCCATTTTAACCGAACGGAGGGACAGGAGGACGGTGGTAAGGAGTCATCATGTTTCAGTATATCGTGATTGAAGGACCGATCGGGGTAGGCAAAACAAGCCTCACCAAACTTTTGGCGAAAGAATTTAATGCTCGGTTGATCTTGGAAAAACCGGAAGAAAACCCTTTCCTTCCTCAGTTTTATCGGGATCGAAAAAAGTATGCCTTTCAGACTCAACTCTTCTTCCTCTTGAACCGTTTTCAACAGCAGCGGGAGATAGCCCAGCTGGACCTCTTCAATCAAATCACACTCAGTGACTATCTTTTCGCCAAAGACCGTATCTTTGCCTCTTTAAACCTGGACGAACACGAATTAGCCCTCTATGAACAGGTCTATCGCCTTCTAAACGGACAGATCCCAACTCCGGATCTGGTCATCTTTCTGCAGGCAAAACCTGAGGTCCTTCACCACCGGATCAAGTCAAGAAATATCAATTACGAGAAGGATGTGGATCTGGAATATCTTAAGACATTAACAGAAGCTTACAACTACTACTTCTTTCACTACGATCAGTCCCCGCTGCTGGTGGTGGATACGAGCGAAATCGATTTTGTGAATCGGAAAGAGGACTTTGCCCAACTGGTCCGAGAAATCAAGCAGATGAAGAAGGGGACTTGGTACTTCATCCCGATGAAATCCAAATAGCAGAATAGTCTCATCGTCAGGTAGTCCTATCGTCTTTGAGTCGAAAAAAAATAGAGAATATGACGATAGGACTAAGCGATTATTCGACTTCCTCTCCACTAAGTTTTCGTGGAGGATTCTTCCGCAGCCTTTGGAAGTTCTTTGGGCACTGTCTTCTCCGGTTTCTTAACCATCTCTTTCACCGCCTCTTTAGGTCCGGCAGATGGCAAAAGTCCTTTAGCACGTAGTTTCTTTCTTTCCCTTCTACGTTTTCTCCTTCTGGCTAATTCTCGGTCTCTCTCCCTTCTTGGCATAAATCCTCCTCTTTAAAGATCGTTCGGAGTGATGATTACAAACGAACTAAGTCGT
>CAKZKY010000048.1 GCA_937124575.1 uncultured Pseudomonadota bacterium
CGAGGAGGGTTAGAAATAAGGTAAACTCTAAAAAAGTCATTCCGGTGAAAACCGGAATCCAGAGCCTCCTGAAATCCCTGGACTCCTGCTTTTCCGCCTGAGGCGGACCCGCTCTCCGGCGGGCGCGGGGTGACGAATCTGAAATTATTAAGGGTTTCTTCTTATAATATTTTATATGGTCAAACAAATCAAAACAGTGGTTAAAATTTTTTTTTAAAAATTGCTTGACAAACAATATGTGATATATTAGCATTTGTTTATCTCGGTTGGTTTTGTACCAAAACGAGTTACCCAAAAATGGTAACTCTTTTTTTTGGGTTTTGCGAGGGATTTTAAAATCTTCTTTATTTTCAATAGATTTAAAAAATAATACATCATGAAAGGGGGTAGATCGCCATGGTTTGTCAGACCATCAAGCCGGGAACAGAATGCATCTTCATGAAGAAGAACGGCTGTTCCTACAACGGTGGAAGATGTTATCCCATCGTGGATGCCTGCAAAGGATGTGACCGAGTGGTGACTTATGAAACAGGTTCTTATTGCAAGACCTACTGCGAGCCCAGCCTGAAATGGACCAAGGGAACCTGCAACTTCGCCACCCACATCAAGAAGGAAGTGAAGGAAGACACCTTCAAACTGAATCCTTTGAAGGCATCCAAAAGAAATATGAGTCAGAGGGTTTGAATCTAAGCCCTTGATGTGGTCATGTTCGGAAAGCCCTCCTTTTCCTTGTTAGATTAACAAGGGGGAGGGCATTTTTGTTTCTGCCTCTGCCTGGAGAGGTTGAGAGATATCCAGCAGATGAGGCCCATGAAGGAACAGAGAAGGAAGATTAGGATGTGAACTCCAAAACCACTGGCTATGGCTTCTTCCTTCGATAAGCCCACAATTAAAAACCCAGCCGCCCATCCTGCTTCAAGTGTCCCCCAGTTTCCAATTCCACTGATTGGCAGGGCATTGGCAATGACCGCAATCGTTGATCCGAACACAAGTTTTAGATGCGAGATTTCAATTCCAAATCCTCTCATGAAAGCGTAAAAGACAGAGAAGATCATCACCCACGATCCCAGGCTTGCCAGACTTACTGAGAGGTAAGTTTTTCTCGCTTTAATCGCATAGAAATCCTCTGCCATCTCATGAATCTTTCTTAGGACCCAATGGAGGGTTTTACTATTTTTTAATCCCGCAGATGAACTCATCCTTACCAAAAATAATGAGATCCAGCTTAAGAAGGTGCTCATATGGAAAAATGCGAATAAGACTGATAAGGTGAGGAGAATGAAGAGGAGGATGGTGAGAGGTAGATTGATCTGGAGAAGGGTCTGAAATCCGATGACCGTAAATAGAAGGATGATTAGAATGATAAAGAAGTCATAGGCCCTTGAGGCGATCAAGGAAGCAAGACCTTCGGTCATGCCCAAACCAGTCCGTCTATTCAGAAGATAGGGGTAAGAGAGTTCTCCCAATTTCGAGGGAAGGACCATCAGCGACAGATGATAAAAGATAGAGATGCAAAACAGTTCGGGAAGGTTGATTTCCTTGGAGTGAATGAGCCATTTAAATCTTAAAGCCCGGAGAAAGATAGCCAGAAGATAGGCGATGGCTCCTAAGGCTGTCCACAACGGATCCGAATTTTTTAGAAGGCGATAGAGGTCCTGGAATGAGATCTGGGCAAAAAGGATGAAGAGTAATCCGATTGTGATAAAAAAAGGGAGGAGATATCTTTTCAGCAAAGTGATTGGTGGTTCCCTCTTTAAGATACAGCCTTAAGATGTTTTTCCAACTCTTCGATACGGCCCTGAAGGACAAAGACCCTTTGCTTTAAATCCACGATTTCTTTCTCAAGATGCTCTCTGAGGGCAATTTCTTTATCCTGTTCCACTTTCATCCCGCCCAATTGTGCTTCTACCCGGTCCAGCCGCTCTTCTATTCTTTGAAGAGAGATTGTGATTGTATGATATTCTGTTTCAAGTCGGTCCAGCCTGTGATATATCTGGACAAAGTGGTCTAAGAGATCAACGAATTTCTTGTCGTGTTCTTCCAACTTTTTCTCAATTTTATCGAATCGAGGTTCGATTCGGTTAAGGATATACGATTC
>CAKZKY010000049.1 GCA_937124575.1 uncultured Pseudomonadota bacterium
TATTATTTGAGTATTTCTGATAGGAGGTCCGGTGGCACACCCCGCTAATAATGCTGATGCGAAAATCAGAATCAAAACCTGTAAGATTAATCTCTTCATCGCCCCACCTCCCTTTTTCAATCTGAAACACAACCTGTTTCAGGGTTTATTTGCTGAATTTGACAGAAAATTAATGATATGGTAAATAAAAATTATGGAATATTCTGTAGTTATAAACAAAACCGAATACGGATACGATGCTCACTGCCCCGCACTTCAGGGATGCCACAGTCAGGGTGATACTCTTGAGGAGGCGATCGAGAACATTAAAGACGCCATTCAGACATACCTCAAGATGATCGCCGAGGAAACGAAGGATGCCACCGTATACCAGGTGGAGGTCTCCTTCTGAATGCTCTTTACAGATATTTCCGCCGAAAGAGCAGTGAGGGCTTTTAAAAAAGTTGGCTTCAGGATTATTACCCGTGGCAAACACATAGGCATGTCTGATGGAACTCATCGTATCACTATTCCAGATCATCAAAGACTGAACCCTTACACCCTCAAGGCAATCATCAAAGACGCTGGCCTTACCGACGAACAATTCAAGGATCTTCTCTAAACCAATCTAAAAGCAAACCATTTCCATGCGATGATAACACTCGGGACTTAGTCTACCCTCTTGTAGCTTGGGGGCACATCTTCATATGTCAGCAATTATCTTGTTGATTAGTTTCTCTTACCGTCCATCTGTTCATATATATTCCTGGCTCCATGGCTCCGCTTCACCGCTCCCGAAACTCCCGTACATTTCACACCAAACATCCCAATCTCTTTGTTCAAATATCCACTAAGCTGATATAATACATAAATGGCTATATCCCGATTCTAATGACATATGAAGATGTGACCCTATTGATCCCTTCTCGTTTTGATTTGAAACACAAATTGGTTAAAGGTATATTTTGGTTCCCGAGAGCTTAATCCAATTTTTCCCATAAAGAAATTTCTCAGCACATTCTTTTCTATCTTATAGGAACTTGGGATAGAGAATAATCCTCCACCCAGTTGTTATAAATTCGAGCAACCTCTTCTGCAACCACCATAACTGATTTAAAAGGCCCTACTATACCATCAAACTGTTTATAATCATCTGCTATCTTGTAGAATAATCCACCTTCTTTTAGCACTCCAACCCAATGTCTATTTGAGCCTGTTGGAGTGGAGAGTTTGAATTTAACTTGGAGAGGCTTAACATCATATCCCACCTTGGACAGGATCTCATCGGCCAGATTCGCTGCATCCTGGCAGGTACCTTTCCTTCTTTGGATGGTCACTTTGGCAGATTGGAGATAGGAACCCCAATTTTCATGGTATCTCCTGTCACTTCTTGCTGCCTTAGATTTTTGATGATCATAGGCAATGTTGTCTCTGAAAAATAAATCGAACAGGTGAGGAGAATTGAGGCGATCCATGATCTCATTTGGGTCTTTCCATTTGTCTGTATGATAACTCTTCCTCCATACATTATAGACAAATTGGATGACTTCCTCATCTTCGCCAAGGTGTTTGTTAAACGTTCTGTATCTTTCCTTTGAAGGCAATGTTAATGGGTTTTTATTCAACGGAATTTCATTTTCTTCTGCCAGCCAGAACAAGGCTTGAAGCGGAGCAGAGAATTTACGTCGTTCTTTCTTCCCAATACTCAATATTCGATCAAAGATCTGCTTCACTTCCTCTGGATTCTGTGACTGGGTATAATAAGTAACAATTCGATGCAATGCCTGTGTTCCCTTTTCATCCAATCCTCTTCTCAGTTCTGGAAGCCTTCGTAACTCATCGGCCAATGCGGGGTTGATGCTCGATAAGATGGCCAACTCTTTCTCCACTTTATCTCCAAATGGAGTGACAGGCTTCTGATTTTCTGTTACTGATGCACAGGCCAATATTAAAAAGCATGAACCCAAAATCGCTAACCTTCTCATATTCATTCACCTCTCTTTTTTCATGTTCATAAATAGCATAATTTGCCTCAACGATTAATCCCTATAATCATCAAAGACAGGATCTTCCCCCAGGCATCAGTAATGAAATTATTTTTATGTGGGTTCAAAAGGCGTTGGAAAGGATTAACCACTTGCCTTTAATTTTCTTGAGTTCAAATTCGTATGGCATACTAACAACTACCTCCCCATCATAAATTGCTTTTACAGTTGCAAGGTTTTGTTCAATTATAATTCTTGGGTTGGAAAATTTTATGATGCCCATTTGCTTTATCCTTTCCGGCAAGATTTTAACATACTCTTCCTTAGAAAATATCTTCCTTTGTACTCCATGCATGATCCGGGCATCATCCGCCATGATGCTTAGAAACTTTTGTTGATCCGCGTTATTGAAACTCTCTTCCCATGCAATTATAGCCGAGATAATAGCGGCCTCATCCGGGTTCGTCGGTTTATAATCCCTCAAAGCAACGGGTGTAGATGCGCAACCGGTGAAAAAAAAGGCATAAATAGATAATAGTAAAATCCCTTTTAAATTTTCTTTTTATCCATTTTCAATCACCTCCTTTTTGATTTGAAAGATTTTGTTTTTAACCAAATGTGTTTGGGGTTTTTAATTAGCCTCCAGAACCGGCACCGATGGAAGCACTCTATGGAAGCACCTTTATGTAGTGAATCTACGGGTTAAAAAAAGTGGATTCCCCCGTATCAAGCACAGGGTAAGCTTACCAAGCCCGAAATGACAACCTTCTTGGAAACTGAGAAATGTTCGGATAACCCAACCCTGAGATTGGGGGTTATTTTATGAAGATTTTTAACCCTTGTCAAAGGGAAAAAGTTCACAAAGCTTTAAACTGTTTGCCTTCAGAAGAAAGAGTTGACAACAAA
>CAKZKY010000050.1 GCA_937124575.1 uncultured Pseudomonadota bacterium
GATGATCTTCCTCGTGTGCTAAAACCACGAGCTGAGGGAGGGCAATTAGACCATCGAGGGCAGGTGGAGGTGGTTTCAAGCTTAGAACGAGATGGCCGTCCAGTCTATCGAGATCTGAGATGGGGTGTCTACGCCACCTTCGCTGCGGACAGCGACTACGTCCGCCACTGCTTTCACGAATACGGTCTGGTAACCGACGATAGCGGTAACTATTCAGCCCTATATAGGCCGTTTCATTTGATCGGGCTCGAACTGGGTATCAGTATTGCTTTTGCTGGTTTGTTGGGTGAGCCCACAGGCGCCCCAACAGATTTCATAGGCGATGTGGTGGCGACGGCAAAAAAGAACCTCAGGGCAGGCGAAACCCTTGATGGAGAAGGAGGATATTCCGTTTATGGAAGATTGATGCCAGCGGCTGATTCACTGGCGGTGGGTGGACTTCCGATAGGGCTTGCTCATGGGGTGAAGCTGAAGAAAGAAGTGGCTTCAGGACAGCTTATCTTATGGGAAGACGTTGAGGTGGTAGAGAATGAAGCAGTTACTTTCAGGAAGGAAATGGAAGAGGTCTTTCGCCGCCAGTGGGCTTCCAAAGGCTTCGACCGATAGCGGCCTCCTGCTGTGAGTAAAACCCTTGCTATCCAAAAGAAGAGATTGATCTCACCCCGCTTCCTTATTTTTATCGTCTATTTTTTGAATCTCTTTCTGGACATCCATCCACATATGGCCATGGAGGGTTAGGGTGAGGCTACAGAATGGACAAGTGAGAACCGCCCCTTCGAATAGTTCACTAAGAGGATAATCTTTTTTTCGACCGCAGACCGGACAGGTAAAGGGTAGTTTTTTCATGCCCAGATACCTAACGAAGTGGGAGCGCAATCCATCAATCGGGTAGTCCTGACTCCGAAAATCTTATCAAGCGGATCATTTGAAAAGATGGTTGGCAAAGGTTACCTTTCATTATTCCAGCATAACCCATATAGGGTTTAGGACATCTTTGTAGTCAAGCAACAAGCTAAGGTTTCCGCTATAAAATTTTCAGCGACATGAGTCTCCGATCGCCGGGAAATTTCAAGAGAAGACAGGTCCATTATTAATGATTCATGCCCAGATGCCAGGAATCGGTTTTCCGCAAAATTTGCACTTTCCAGCCTTGAGATTGACCTCTCCAACCATATATCCTGTACGCTGAATAATTCTCTTTTTACATTTCGGGCAGAAGGTATGTTCTGCCTCATGGCCGGGGATATTTCCAATATAGACATACTCAAGCCCCACATCCGAAGCCACTGCCCGCGCCTTTTCGAGGGTTGAGACAGGGGTCGGTGGAAGAGTCCTCAGCTTATATAAAGGGTAGAACCTTGAGAAATGGATTGGAGTTTCCGGTCCCAATTCTTTCTTAATCCAGATGCACATCTCTCTGACCATCGAGATATCATCATTCTTTGTCGGGATTACGAGATTCGTAATCTCCAGATGGACTTTTTCTGTTTTTAAAATCTTCAATGCCTCAAGCACTGGGAGAAGATCTCCGCCACAGAGTTCACGGTAAAAGGATTCTGAAAAGCCTTTTAAGTCAATATTGGCCGCATCGAGCACCTTGCTTAGATTCCGAAGTGGAGCTGGATTGATGAAGCCATTCGAATGAGTCACATTGAGAAGCCCCGCCTTTTTGGTGAGCAGGGCGATGTCTAACATATATTCATAGAAGATGGTGGGTTCGACATAAGTGTATGCAATGGAGTGAGCGCCAACCTCTTTGGCCTTCTTTACGATCGCCTCCGGCGGAAAATCGAAGCTGAACACATCCTCAGGCGATGCCTGAGAGATCTCCCAGTTCTGGCAGAATTTGCATTGGAAATTACATCCTGCCGTAGCCAGAGAGTAAGAGATTGTACCTGGCAAAACGTGGAAAAAAGGTTTTTTCTCGATTGGGTCAGGATGGATGGCGCAGGGATTTCCATAGACCAAACTATAATATTTACCGTCACGGTTCTCACGCACCCTGCAAATGCCTCTCTTGCCTTTGGAGACGCGGCATTGATGAGGGCAGAGCTCGCACCGGACGTCCCCTCCTTTGAGGGAAGTATAAAGTGGAGAGAGTTTGGTCTTGATAAGGCCCTTCTTCATCCCTTGGGCATTTGAGGTCGAGGGAAGGCTGAGAAAGGATGTTGCGGCAAAGAAGCAGAGGCTCTTACCACAAAATTTCAAGGCCTCTCGCCTTGTCATTTGAGGAGGATTTATTTCGCCCAGCATCATAATGCTTAATTATAGCCGAACCCATCTTTCCGTCAACTGTTTTAAGAATTTTACCCTCTTCACAACTCGATTTTGTTAGAGTATAATTTCAACACAATGAGATTGAGACGAAGGGATTTTATCAAGAGTTCGATTCTCCTTGGCGGCGCACTCCTCTTTCCCTCTGCTCTCAGGGCGAAGCAGAAGAAAGAGGAGACGTGGGTTCCGGCCTACGAGAAATTAGAAAAAGAGGGAAGGCTCGCGAAGAGAATCGAACAGGCCTA
>CAKZKY010000051.1 GCA_937124575.1 uncultured Pseudomonadota bacterium
TCTTAATCGGAGTTTTTTATTTCTGGATGAAGACAAAATCAGATTTGGAGGCCCCCAGACAGAAGGTGACTCGGCTATGGGAGAGTCTTTTAGGAAAGGAGAAGGAAGGGTTAATTGTAAAAGACCTGACTGGCTATGAAGAAAAAGCGGGAGGAGTTGGCCTTTTCGTTATTGAAGGAAAGGTGGAGAATCAATCCTCTAAGACAAAGAAACATATCAAGGTTAAAGTGGCCATTTTTGATCAGGAGAGAATGAAAGTGGCTGAGAAAGAGACCTTCTGTGGCCAGACTCTCACTCGCGGAGAGTTGAAAAGCCTTCCATCGGATTTCTTTTCGGGAGATATGCTCATCCAACCTAAAACGGAAGAGGAGAGAAACATTTCCTCTGGCAAAACCGTTCCCTTTATCATCCTCTTTAAGGATTTACCTGCCCAAGCAAGAGAGTTCAAGGTCGAGATCGTCGAAGCCCCCTCTCTTTAATCGATTAATCCTATAGTCAAATCGTCTTTTAGTCGCATAGTCAAAACTGTTTTGGACGATATGACAATGGGACTATAAGACTACGAGACGATTTGACTATCTGACTATCCAGGGCCTTTGATTCCCTGAACATAGATTTCGATCAGAGTTAGAGAGAGGGTCATAATCAGAGGACCAGCGATAATACCGATTACACCAAAGACTTGAATGCCTCCGAGAACGGAGAAGAAAAGAAGAAGAGGGTGGATCTTGGTTCGGGTGCTGACCAAAAGGGGACGGAGAAGATTATCAACCATACTGATGAGCAAGATTCCTAATGCCAGAAGGATGATTCCTTTTAAGAAGGTTCCCTGAATGAATAGAAGGATGGCTGCCGGACCCCAGATGAGGGCTGTTCCACCCATCGGTATAAATGAGAGGAAAGCCATCATCGTTCCCCAGAAGACTGGGGAGGAGATACCCAGACCCCAGAAGGATAGCCCCCCCAGAATCCCTTGGAGAATGGCTATGAGTATCCCGCCATAGAGAGTTGCAGAGATCATAGCTTTGAATCGATCGATGATCATTTGACTCTCTTTCCCAGGAAGCGGGAAAATCTCTTTGATCTTCTTGAGAAGATGCTCTCCGTCTTTGAAAAGGTAATAGAGTGAGATGAGGGTGAAGAAGAAACCGACAATAAAGGTCGAGACGCCTTTCAGAAAACTGGAGGTCTGATTAAAAAGGAAGACGCTAATCTGCTCAATATTTTTAAGCAGAAAGTTGATCGGGTCTGCCTGCGAGAGATCAATGTGTTGTTTAAGCCTCGTATATGCTCCCTTGATCAGAGGGACTTCCCCGATGCGGTTTAAATAGGATTGTAACTGCCCTGTTTTAATCATCTCATCGAGTTGGTAGTAGAAGTCAACGACCTCGTGGGCAAGAGAGATCATCAAAAAAACGGCTGGAAGCACAATGACCAGCAGAACGAGGAGGGTCATAGCCAGGGCGGAAAGAATCTTTTTTTTCTTCAAAAAACGCTCCAATTTTAGGAACAGCGGGTAGAAGGCAATCGCCAAAAGTATTGCCCATACAATCGGCGCCAAAAAAGGAGAGAAGATCTGGTAAAGGTAATAGAACGTTAGTGATACGAGAAGAAGGATGAAGAGAAGAAAGATGTGTTCTTTTTTCATTTTTAACTCCTACCTCCGGCAGACATGGTTTTGGTCGTCTGTCCTCTATCGTCCGTCGTCCATCATCCATCGTCTTTCTACATTTTTTTCCGGCTTCTCACCAAATAGATCAAAGGAAGGCTCACAAATGTGATGGCCATCTTAATCACATACTGGCCTCCAATCAGAGGCCAGATTGGCATGAGACCATAGAAAGCAAGCGTGATGAAGATCACACTGTCCACTCCGGTTGAAATGGTATTGCTTACCAGAACCCTCAACCACTTTGGCCCGCGAATCCAAGATTTCCATAAAGCAAAGATCTCGGCATCTATGAGGGAACTGATCAGGTAGGCGGTGAGGCTGGCAAAGACGATTCTTGGGGTGCTTCCCAAGACGGTTGAAAAAGCTTCCTGCCCTTTATAGAAAGGGGCGGAGGGAAGGGCAACGGCAAACTGGGTATAGGCGGCAAGCAGGAGGTTAGCGATAAAGGCGGCCAGGATTACCTTGCGAGCTCCCTGTTTGCCCATGGATTCGTTGATGAGGTCGATGAGGGTGAAGGTGAGCGTGTAGATAAAGATAGCTGCAGGAACGACCAAGCCTCCTATCTGTACAGGTTTGGAGGCTGTTACATTGGCGATCAACTCACAGGCGATATAGAGCCCGATCAGGATGGTATCCATTTTGTAGGGCTCAGTCCTTTGAACGTAACAGAAGAATCGGGGTCTCTGCCCGAGTTAAGACTTTCAGGGCGGTGCTTCCTAAGACCCACCGTGTAATGCCAGATCGGCCATGGGTGCACATGATGATCAGATCGGCTCCAACTTCTTTTGCAAAGTCAATGATCTCAACGGCTACTTGCTGTCCTGTCTTTACCATGGCAGAAACACGAAGCCCTTTCTGCTTTAACTCCTCGGCCAGGTTCTGAAGGTACTTTTCAGCCGACTCTTTCTGTTTCTCATCCACAATGAGAGGAGTGACCAGTTCAGGCGACCCATAGATGGGCATAAAGGGAACGACCTGGAAGAGAATGATTTCAGAACCAAATGCAAGGGCTAATTTTTCGGCCTGGGGCAGGGCTTTTTTTGCAAGCTCCGAACCATCCAATGTGACTAAAAT
>CAKZKY010000052.1 GCA_937124575.1 uncultured Pseudomonadota bacterium
ACGAAAGCCAGATGAACCAAAAATTATTACATCATAAGAGTAGAGAAGTGAGAATGTTGAAATGCATTGAGATTGTTTTAGAGGCGATCAAGTTTGAGCATACGCTCTTTGCGCTTCCCTTTGCCTTTTCAGGAGCCGTGCTCGGGGCAAGGGGATGGCCAAGCCTTGGACAAACGTTCTGGATTCTTCTCGCCATGGTGGGAGCAAGAAGCAGTGCCATGGCTTTCAACCGGCTGGTGGATGAGCATTATGATGCCCAGAATCCAAGAACACAGGATCGGGCGCTTCCCCAAAAGATAATTTCGAGACATTTCTTTACCGGCTTCATCATCGTCTCTTCAGCGGTTTTTATCTTTTCTGCGTGGATGCTTAACCCCTTAACGTTTGCGCTTTCATTTCCTGGTCTGGCCTGGATTCTTTTTTACTCCTTGACCAAACGATTTACTGCATTGTCCCATCTTGTGCTGGGATTCTCTCTCAGTTTCGCACCCATTGGCGCGCACATTGCCATCAAGGGGGTTATTGAACTATTACCCATCTTCCTGGGACTGGGAACGATGTTCTGGGTGGCGGGGTTTGATATCCTTTATTCGTGTCTCGATTATGAATTTGATCAAAAGGTTCGTCTCTTTTCGATTCCCCGACGTTTTGGGATTAAAAAGGGTCTTCGGATCGCCATGCTCTTCCATGCGATTGCCCTTTTCTTTTTCATCCAGACCGGCATTTCAGGAGATATGGGGGTCATTTACTTTGGAGGGCTTGTGCTCGTCTTTGTCTTTCTCTTTTTGGAACATGCAGTGATCTCCGAAAAGGATTTATCGAAGATCAACCTCTCCTTTTTTACGCTTAATGGATTGGTCAGCATCGTTCTCTTTTTGGCGGTCTTGTTGGATACCTTGATCAGATAGGAGGTAGGATATGAAAAGGTGTTTTGCCATTCTCTTTTTGATCGGTGGCTTAATCGTTGCCTCTGATCTTGGTTCCAGTGCCCGTGCCACTTCCATCCGGATTGGTGTGCTTCCCATTGTGGAGTCGCTTCCGTTCCTGGTGGCTCAAGACAGGGGGATCTTTCAATCATCGGGGTTAAAGGTGGAGATCGTCTCCTTTGCAAGTGCATTGGAGCGTGACAGCGCCATCCAGTCAGGTGCGATTCATGGGGCCATCCACGACATCCTTGGCCTCGGTCTGTTGAGGAGCAAAGAGATACCCTTTAGCATCGTGACGAATATGACCGTCCCCACCGCCCAGAAAGACCTCTTTGTGCTCCTGACCTCGCCCGGCTCTGGAATAAAGGGGGTTGAAGAACTGCGCGGTAGTGAAATCGCTCTCTCTTCCCATACGATTGCCGAATATGTGACCGATTCCCTGCTCAGCCTAAAAGGGGTGAAGCTCGAGGAGGTGAAGAAGCTGGAGGTGAAAAAGATCCCCCTTCGGTTTCAGATGTTAATGGAGGGAAAGGCAAAGGCCGCCACCCTTCCGGAACCCCTTGCCTCTTTAGCCGTTCATCAAGGAGCCAGAAAGTTGGGGGGAGACTACGGATTGAAGGGGACGCAGGTGGTGCTCGT
This sequence comes from uncultured Pseudomonadota bacterium, assembly GCA_937124575.1. Lineage (GTDB taxonomy): Bacteria > Desulfobacterota > BSN033 > BSN033 > UBA1163 > RBG-16-49-23. Next base: position 1,566 of record CAKZKY010000052.1, read on the forward strand.
TTTTCAGGAGTCCTTCATGCGGGGGGAGAGTGAGGCGATGATCCGAATGGGCAGGGCCTATCTCCAGGCTGTGCGCATGATCAATGAAGACCCAAAGCGTTGGCGAGAACTACTTGTGGAGAAGGGAAGACTTCCCGCTCCTATCAAAGATGTCTATACGATGAATCCATTTTCGGAGATTCAGATTCCCCGACCAGAGGAGATCGGGGCAGTGAAGACCTGGATGGAAGGGAAGGGTTTTGAGACTTCAAAGGTCACTTATCCCTCTATGGTGAATGATATCTGGGTGAAAGGGATCAAATGATTGAGGTTCGGGATCTATCAGCTTCCTATTCTGAAAAGGAATCGAAGAAGGTTGTCTTCGAAGGCCTTTCCTTCGAAGTCTCTTTGGGCGTTCCAATGAGTGTGATCGGGCCTTCTGGATGTGGGAAGACAACGCTTCTCTATCTTCTGTCCGGGCTTAAGAAACCTGAACGAGGTGAAATCTTTTTCAAAGGGGAGCCGCTCAATGGACATCAGAGGGAGATTGCCCTGGTGCTTCAGCACTATGGCCTGTTTCCATGGAAGACCGTTTTTCAGAACGCCGCTTTGGGATTGAGGATCAGAGGATTTTCAAAGAAAGAAACGAAAGAGATTGTCCTGCCGATCCTGAAGGAATTAACGATAGATCATCTTCTGGACCGTTTCCCGAATCAGTTAAGCGGCGGAGAGAAACAGCGGGTTGCGATTGCCAGGGCGCTGGCTCTGAAGCCCTCGCTCCTTTTGTTAGATGAACCTTTTTCCTCTCTTGATGCCTTCACGCGAGAACATCTGCAGAATCTGATTCTTTCGATCTGCCGCCAGAGGGAACTTGGCCTTGTCCATGTGACCCACAGCATTGAGGAGGCGGTTTTTTTAGGGGAAAAGGCTCTGGTGATGAACGAAGGAGGGTATGATCTTCTCTCGATCAATAGAGTCCGGATGGCTGAGAGAGACCCTGAATACAGGAAGAGCGATCTCTTTCATCAATACTGCAACCTGCTGAGAAGCTATCTGAAGAGGTGAGAATGTTTAACTATCGGACATTGCTTGCTGTCCTCGTCGTTTTCGGAGTCTGGTATATCTTGGCCTTTCTGTTTAAGACTCCAATCCTTCCATATCCTCATGCAGTTTTTGCATCTTTGCAACCTGCCATGGGAAAGGGACTTGGAACGCATTTTGGTGTAAGCGGCTACAGGATTCTTTTAAGCCTCTTCGGTGCGCTGGTCACCGCTGTTCCTTTTGGGCTCTATTTAGGGAGAAGGAGAAAGATGGATGAGTTGATTTCACCCATGATCTACCTCCTCTATCCGATTCCCAAGATCGTCTTTCTTCCCCTGATCCTTCTCCTCTTTGGATTGGGCGATCTATCCAAAATCTTCATCATCTTTATCATTGTCTTCTTTCAGATCCTGGTGACGACCCGGGATGCTGCCAGGGGGATTGATGAAGAGCAGATTCTATCCGTCCTCTCTCTGGGCGCCCGGCCCAAACAGATCTTCTATCATGCAATCTTTCCGGCCTGTCTTCCGAAGATCCTGACTTCCCTGAGGATCAGTATCGGCACTTCAATCGCTGTGCTCTTCTTTGTTGAATCCTTTGCCACAGAGAATGGCCTTGGTTTTTTCATTCTCGATGCGTGGAGTACGCTCGATTATCTCTCCATGTATACGGGCATCATGGGAATGGGGGTGTTGGGGGTGATGCTTTACGAGGTGGTTGATCGTATTGAGAAGAAATATTGCCAATGGATGTTCGTGCCATAAAAAAGAAGAGGGGCAATCCATCGGATTCGCCCCATCATCGGTTGTTGCATCCCTTCTGAAGCTCAGGTCATTGGGGTTCTCACAATGACCAGGTCATTCGATACCTTCTTAATATCCTTCACTCTCTTTACGAGGGTCTCGATCTTTCCCTTTTCCTCTTGAGAATTGGCCATTCCAAAAATTCTAACCTGGTCTCCGTCCTCTATGGTGAAGAAGAGATACGAACTCCATAAACCCGCCTCAAGAAGCGCTGACTCAATCTGGCGCTGGATCGAAAGTTTCCTCAAGTTGGTGACCGAATCCATCCCACAGGATTTAATCTCTTCTGATCTGGCTCCAGTGGTGATCATCTTGGCCGCTGAATCAATGCTTAACTTATCCGTATTCAGGATGAGATCATATAGGTTGGGATTGAGCCAGTCTTCATGAAAAGCAAACTGGATGAATCCTCTTTTGTTACGATCGGATTGATGGATCATCCTTTCGGCCACCTCCCGGTTGATTTGTTTCTCCTCCATCACTCTTTTGATCCTCTTTTCCATTGAGCCTGTTATCAGGACATGGAAGGCACATTCAAACGAATGGAGAAGAAGCTGGCTTCCTCGGCCGAAGAAAACGGCATCCCCTTTTTTTGCCACCTCATAGATGACGGATTGGAGACGATCAAGATAGATCTTTGGTTTCTCAGTGAAGAACCTTTCGAGGATGGCCGGGCTCTTTTCACCCAACTTTTTAATATCCGTGAGATAGCCCATCTCATCGGCCGCTTTAAAGAGTTCATCCTCTCCATAAAGAATGTAACCCAATTCCTTTGCCACCTGCTTCGCAATCTTTTCCCCATTCGTTCCAAGCATCTCCGAAACGGTTATAAAATACATCCTCATCACCTTCCTTTCTCAAATTCGCCCTTAATTGAGCCCATCCGATCTCTTTCAATTATGTATCCTTGCTTGAAGAAGGGGTATATCCTTAGCCTACATCCCATTTCAGACTTTCCGAAAGGAGGCCAAATAGATGGTCAATTCTTCCTCTCCATCAATGGGGAGCAGCCGATCCATAGCCTCCTGATCATAGGCGGCAATGGTGCAGGGCCAAGCACCAATGACTTCACAGGCTAACCTAACCAATTTCCTCTCCTCTATCATAGGATACCACATTTTGATTCATATTCAATCTTTTTCTCAAAGACACGGGTGACCTTACCGGGTAGGAGGTTGGACCATTTAAATTTGACCTCAGCTTTCCATTTTTGTATCCTAACGATGGACCAATATGGGTTATCACCAAAGCCAACTCAGGATCACCATTTTATCAATATTAGCCGTGCTTGGGGTCATTTATAGCGGGCTGATCTCTTCCCGACAGACGCTGACAGGTTTAAATAGTCTGGATGGCCTCATCGGTGTGGTGTTTGGGCTTTTTATTTGTTCCCGTCCTGCTGCCAATCTGGTGGATCTGTTTTTCTATAGACGAAGCTTTCCCTATCCGTTTTCATCCGGCCGCCCTGTCGTTTTGTGGATAGCTCTCAATACGCTGGTTTTGCTCATTGGTGGAATCGTCATTTTCATGGGAACGACACGATTTATCGGCAAGACAGTTTAAACATAGAATCACAGGCAGGTTCTGCGTTGACAAAGCCAGGAGGCATCCATTATCATTTTTGAAATTTTTAGGGAAAATCCGAAACTTTCGATTGTACCGATTAGTACAAATTTGGTGTCCATTTTGACAAGCGTCTTGACTATCCCTCTCTCCTGAGGGGAGGGTGTGAGGGGTGAAAGGAAGTCCATGGGAAAGAACCTCGTTCAGAAAATTTTTGAGTCTCATCTGGTAAGTGGAACCCTTGAAACCGGTGGAAATATCGCCATTAGCATTGACCAGACCCTTACACAGGATGCCACTGGCACGATGGCCTATCTTCAATTTGAAGCCCTGGGGATTCCAAGAGTGAGAACCCATCTCTCTGTCAGTTATGTAGATCATAATACCCTTCAGACAGGTTTTGAGAATGCCGATGATCACCGGTTTTTACAGACCTTTGCAGCCAAGTACGGAATCTTCTTTTCCAAACCTGGCAATGGTATCTGCCATCAGATTCATCTGGAACGATTTGCTAAACCTGGAGTCACACTTCTCGGCTCTGACAGCCATACGCCCAATGCAGGTGCCATGGGGATGATTGCCATTGGCGCTGGTGGCCTCGATGTCGCGATTGCCATGGCAGGTGGGCCTTACCATCTTAAGATGCCTGAGGTGGTCCTGGTGAAGCTGAGAGGAAGGTTAGGTCCATGGGTCTCCTCGAAGGATATCATTCTTGAGCTTCTCAGACGTTTGACTGTCAAAGGAGGTGTGGGAAGGATCTTCGAGTTTGGAGGATCTGGCGTGAGGATGCTCTCAGTTCCGGAGAGGGCCACGATTGCAAACTTAGGAGCGGAGTTAGGAGCGACAACCACAATCTTTCCAAGCGATGAGCGAACCCTCGAATTTTTGAAGGCTCAGGAGAGGCAGAAGGATTGGATGCCTTTCGAAGCGGATTCAGATGCCTCTTATGATCAGATCATTGAGATCGATCTTGGAAAACTGGAGCCTCTCATTGCCCAGCCTCCCAGCCCTGACAAAGTGGTACCTATCACAGAGGTCGTGGGTAGACAGGTGAGACAGGTCTGTATCGGAAGTTGCAACAACTCCTCTTATATGGATTTGATGGGTGTTGCCAAGTTCCTTAAGGGGAAAAAGATCCATCCCGATGTCAGCTTGACGATTACGCCTGGATCGAAGCAGGTTTTTGAGATGATTGCTCGAAATGGTGCGATGGCCGATCTCATTAGCGCAGGGGCTCGTATTTTGGAGTCCGCTTGTGGTCCCTGCATTGGGATGGGACAATCGCCTCCCACTGGAACAATCTCTATACGAACGATGAATCGCAACTTTCCTGGCCGAAGCGGCACCCCTGATGATCAGGTCTATTTGGCCAGTCCATATATTGCCTCCGCCTCTGCATTAACAGGGGTCATCACCGATCCGAGAATTTTGAATATAAAGCCTCCTCGTATTCTAATGCCAAGGAGGTTTTACATTGACGACAGCATGATCCTTGCTCCTTCCCCAAATCCTGAAGAGGTTGTCATCGAGAGGGGGCCCAATATCAAACCCCTTCCAACAAAGGGTCCCTTGGAAGATATGATTGAGGGAGCTGTCCTTCTCAAAGTGGGAGATCATATCACAACGGATCACATCCTGCCTGCCGGAGCAAGGGTCCTTCCCCTGCGGTCGAATATCCCTGCCATTTCAAAACACCTCTTCGAGAGGGTGGATCATGATTTTTTTAAGAAGGCAATCGAACAGGGAGGTGGATTTGTCATAGGGGGAGAGAATTATGGTCAGGGGTCGAGCCGGGAACATGCCGCAATCGCTCCCATGTTTGTGGGCATTAAAGCCATTATCGTGAAGTCCTACGCTCGCATTCACCGAAGCAACCTGATCAACTTTGGCATCCTTCCCCTGATGTTTAGGGATGAAAAAGATTATGAAAGGATTAAGCAGGGGGATCAACTGAGGATCGAGGGGGTGCGTGATCGCCTCCAGGTGAATGGATCATTGACCGTCCAAAACGTGACGAAGGGATGGGGCTTTGAAGTTCAACACGGGCTGAACCAGAGAGAGATCGCTATCCTCCTTGCCGGAGGGTTACTGAATTATACTCGTTTAAATGCTAAAGTTTGAAGTGACTAAAGTGCCTAAAGTTCATTAAGATATCTGCGTCATAAAGTATTGAAACGTAGGACAGGGCTTTAGCCCTGCTTAAAACAAGCCTAAAGGCTTGCCCTACCGTTTTAATTCATATTGGTTATTAACAGATTCGAAATAGTCCATACCTAACCCCACCTGTCCTCCTCTTATTTTAAGGGGAGGAGTTTCCCCTCTTAGGGTAAGAGGGAATAGGGGAGTTATCTGTAGCGCAAGGCTTTAGCCTTGCTTGCCTGCTGCCGGCCTGCCGGACGGACAGGTAGGCAATAGAAGCCACTTAAGGGGTTGCGATACAATGGCATAAAAAGATGCTCAAATTAGATATAACTTAGACTACAGAAAAAAGGATAATTAGAAAGATGAAAGACGCATTCGTGGCTATTCATGGACATTTTTATCAGCCTCCGAGAGAGAATCCGTGGCTGGAAGCCATTGAACGTGAAGAGAGCGCCTCTCCTTTTCATGACTGGAATGAGCGGATTACCTTCGAATGTTATCGGCCGAACGGATACGCACGAATTGTGGATGACCAGGGCAAGATCCTCGATATCCTCAACAACTACTCCTTCCTCAGTTTCAATTTTGGGCCTACACTCCTTTCATGGATAGAGAAGGAGAAACCACTCGTTTACCAGAAGATCCTTGAAGCGGACCGAGAGAGTCTCAGGCGTTTCGGACATGGAAATGCAATCGCCCAGGTCTATGATCATCTGATCATGCCCTTGGCCAATGAGAGAGATCAGGAGACAGAGGTCCGGTGGGGGATGGCGGACTTCGAAAGGCACTTTCATCGGAAACCGGAAGCCATATGGCTTCCCGAGACAGCTGTCAATTATTCCGTGCTGAAAGTGTTGATACAGTGCGGCCTTCGTTTTCTCATCCTAAGCCCTTTTCAGGCACTGAAGGCGAGACCCCTCGGAAGCAAGCGATGGCTGGATATCTCCAAGGGAAAGGTTGATACAACACGGGCCTATCGCTGTTTTCTTAAGGACAGATCTGGCAAGAGGCAGGAGGATCAGTTTATTGATATCTTTTTCTATGACGGGGTGATCTCCAAGGAGATCGCCTTTGGAGAACTATTGAAAGACGGAGATCGTTTCTGTCAGCGCTTCGCCCAGGCCTTTGCTCGCTCGAAGAAAGGCCCTCAACTCATCCATGTCTCAACGGATGGTGAAACCTACGGACATCATAAAAAATTTGGTGAGATGGCACTGGCCTATGCCTTAAATAGAGGGCTTTCCAGGCAGGGTTTTGAAATTCTCAATTACGGTGCTTTTCTAAAAAGGTTTCCTCCCATTGATGAGGTGGAGATTGATGAAGGACCGATGGGCGAAGGAACCGCATGGAGCTGCAGCCATGGCGTGGGACGTTGGAAAGAGGATTGTGGTTGCAGTACCGGTGGAAGGCCCGGATGGAATCAGGAATGGAGAAGGCCCTTAAGGGAGGCGCTCAACCTGCTGAGGGATGATATCGCCGTAATCTTTGAGAGGGAGGGGGAAAAGATATTTAAAGATCCATGGGAGGCGAGAAATGGTTATATTGACGTGATCATGAATCGGTCTTCCGAGAGCATTACCAGATTCTTCGAGCATTATGGCCGTCCAGGTTTCGATGAAAAAACCAGGATTAAGGGTCTCAAATTGTTAGAGATGGAGAGGCATACGCTCCGGATGTTTACAAGCTGTGGATGGTTTTTTGCTGATATGGCAGGTTTGGAAACAGTCCTCATCCTCCAACATGCCTCCAGAGCGATCCAGTTTGCAGAAGAATTTTCAGGTCCGGAGGTCGAAAGAAGATTCCTCCAGATTCTCTCTTTGGGACGGAGCAACCTGCCTGAAATGGGAGATGGCCACCAGATCTATGAGAGTCTTGTGAGACCCAGACAGGTCAGCCTCGAGCAGGTGGTGAATCATCATATCATCTCCTCTCTTTTTGACAATCAGGTAAAGGAGAGGAGACTTTTCTCCTTTCGAGTGGAAACAGTTGAACAAGAGCGGGTGGAGCGCAATGACCGATTACTCTTGCTTGGGAAAGCGAAGGTGATCTCTGATGTCATTCCAGAGCCAAAGGAATTCCTTTACGGATTAATTTCTTCCAGGTTCGACTCTATTCAAAATTGGGTTTCTGAAGATAGGGGAATGTTTGATTTCAATACCTTAAAACAGAAGATAATGGATGGATTTGAGAAAGGGGAGGAGAGGTTAAAAGAGACCCTAAACACAATTCTCGGACATCAGACCTTTACGATTCGAGATATTTTGAAAGAGGAGAGAGAAGAAATCTTACAGAGATTCATGGAGAAGAGAGTTGGTGATCCTACACAGATTTATTCAGACATTTTTGAAAGGGCAAAGCCAGCCATCGAGATTCTGTCAAAAGAGGGGTTGGCGATTCCTGATGAGATAAAGATTATCATAGAGATGACACTGAGTCATCAGTTGTTCCGAGAAGTCGAAAAACTGAAGAGTGGTTTCAAATTATCTATCGCAATGGAGACCATTGACCGGATCGTTGAAGATTCTAAGAGATACGGGTGTAAATTGAGAAAAGAGAAGTCCCTTTCCGTTCTAAACGAAGTCGTCAATGAGAAGGTGAAATCCCTTCATAAGAGAGGATATTCGGATCTTCGAAGCCAGGAAGAGTTGGTTCACGAGATCATAGCCCTCCTCGATTCGGCGATGAAGTGGGATTTCTCTCTCGATCTTTGGGAAGCACAGGATTTGATGGACGGGATATTGGATGAGTATTTGAAGTTCCTTGAGGAGTCCTGGTGGGGCGAGGGTGTTCAGAAACCCTTTCCTTCAAATCTGATTACCCTTGCCGGGAAGTTAGGTTTTAATATTGAAAAGGTTTCAAAGGCGACTGGCTTTTGGAAATAAATTAATTCTCATGTTTCCTATCTGGCCAAAGACAGTGGACATTAGCGAAGGCGCCCAATTTCTTAATAAAGTGATTG
>CAKZKY010000053.1 GCA_937124575.1 uncultured Pseudomonadota bacterium
AAACTTTAGATTCTTAAAATTCACCGTTTTCTCCTCCTTTAAAAATGATTTTTTTATTCCTGCCGGTGGGAAGAGTATTTCACCCCTTCCCGAAAGGGCAGACCGGAAAGTGACAGGGATCACAATTCTGGCAGAAGCCTCCATGGCCCATGAGGCAGATTTCTCTGCGGGTAAGCACCTGGCCAGCCAGGATTCTCGGAAAGACCATATCAAACAGAGGGGCCCTATGGTAGAAGACACATGCCGGAAGGCCTAAAACGGGTTTCTTTTCGAGCATCCCATATAGAAACATGGCTCCGGGCAGAACTGGAGTACCATAAAAGATGATCCTGGTTCCTGCGTTCCTAATTCCTCGTCTGGTCAAATCGTCAGGATCAACCGATAACCCGCCGGTGACCCAAATGAGATCCACCGCATCTTCAGAAAGCTTTAGCAAAGACTGCGAGATCTGATGAGGTTCATCCGGAACAACCACTTTTTTCACTAGACGAGAGCCATATTGGCTAATTTTATGGCCAACCCGATCATTAAATTGGTCTTGGATTTTACCTTTATAGATTTCATTGCCTGTGATGATAGCTCCCACTTTCAATTTTCTGTAAGGGAGTATCTCAAGAACAGGGCCTTCTTCCTGACACCATGTCTCCATTTTATGAATCTGTTTTTCTGGAGCTGTGAGTGAAATAATTCTTGTTGCCCCAATGGCCATTCCGGGTTGACAGGGTGTGTATCGATGAATCGTCGACAAGATAATATTTCTTGTGAGGTTGATGCGATTTAGTAGGGAAAGATTGAGATCAGCCATCCCATTTATTTTTGACTGAAAGATCACTTTTCCTTCTGAAGGTCCCCTTAGCTCAATGTTTTTTCCAGCAAAGGCCTGACCTAAGCGCAAGGCTGCCTCATCCTCATGGAGCGTTCCAGGTTTGAGATCAATGACATAGATGTGTTCCTTACCAATCTTTAAAAACTCCGGGATATCTTCCTTCTGTATCCGATGGCCTCGCTTGAAACGGGGCCCCTTGTATTTCCCGGGAATGATCTGGGTGACGTCGTGGCCGAGCACCATACCAACGGCCTCTCCTATTTTGATCTTTTTCATTTGAACTCCAATGACGTCATTAACTGATATCTGCCGCCACAAAATCGGTCAGGTCCTTTTCTCTCAAAAGGCTTCTTTTCCACCTTTTGATGGAAGGGACAATATAGGGTAAGAGCCTCATGGAATAGTAGGGGGGAAGTAAAGGCAACCCTACAAGATCTCCAAAGACTACCAGCATAAACATATGGTCTAAATATTGTCTTTCCTTTCTGAGTTCGAGGTCCATTTCATGGAGGGTCATCCCATATAGGATTTCTCTTAACGTTTTGTTAAAGCTTCTCAGCCCCCTTGTTAAAATCGCAATCCAGTTTTCGCCTTGAGTTTTCATACACGGATAGCTGGTATCAGATGTTCTAGATCTTTGATCTCTGAGTCACCTACAAAGAGATTGAGAAAATGGCAAAGTGATCGGCAAACCTCTATCCCGAACCAAGAAGACCACGGATTCTATCCGTGGGTTCACCCCATTTAAAAATATTCAGCTTTCGAATAAGAAAGTTTATGCGCCTATAGAAACCAAACTTCCCACTGGAAATGTAGAGGGACTTTCTACCGGGGTTTACCGCTGAATCTCTTGCTGGTTTTTCGTTTCTCTGATCCAAAACCCTCCATTTCTCTAAAAATAGTTTTTAGAATATTTTTACAAAGGAGGGCATCCTCCTTTGGGGATTGGCTGCAAATGCCTATTGCACCGATCATATTTCCGTTTTCCCAGATGGGGAGTCCCCCAGGAATAGTGGTTAGCCGATCATTCCAATTCTGGGCATTGAGTCCAAATCCAGGCAATTCTGGATTCCCATA
>CAKZKY010000054.1 GCA_937124575.1 uncultured Pseudomonadota bacterium
ACTTTGCCGAGGGCCAGTATTGCGATTACCAGGGGCAACCCGCAGTTGATGCTGCGGAATGCCCAGGGCCTGATACGACATTCGGTTCCCAATCTACTGCGAAGCATTGTGAATCCTCAAACGAGCAATCAGGCCAGCAGGATGGCCGCTGAGAAATTGGGCACCATGACGAATACTGCGATAGTCGATGCTGCCAGTAAAGTTCCGGGGAATATGGTTTTGCAGGGGGGTCCTCTGATTAATAGCGCAGGTAGAGGGCTAATCGATGGCATTAAACCGGGTCCACCTGATGGAAGCACTTTAAATGATCCTATAAGCAGGAGAGCATATATTCCATTCGCTCTTTATAACGCAGCGATTAGGTTGCAAGAGATTTTTAATAAGACGAAGTCAGGTGATAAATAATGTGGATAATGAAACCTGATCGCGAATATAATAAGCAAAAAAGAATTGGTTTTCTTAAAAATGTAATTAAAACATTTATAATATCTTTTATCCTAACATCCTTAGCAGCAAAATATGGACTTGGACCAACAAGATCAGGCATTACTCCGACCATATCCTGGTTAGAATTTCTTGATTACTTTCCGCTAATAATAATTGTATCACTGATTCTATCGATTTTTATACCATTATCAGATTTATATAGGATTTCAAATTTAATTTGTAATAAATGTTTTACTGTTAAATCAAATGATGGGGAAAAGCATTGTGAATGTGGTGGAAAATTTATTGATTTGAGGAAAATGCAATGGGTAGACAAGAAATCAGAGGGCAGAAAATCTAAGAAGTGAACTCTAAGAATATTTTCTGTATACGTTAATATACTACCAAGATAATAATTACTCCAGCTCTTTGAAAACCAACCATGTCGACGCAACCAATCAACCCTGCGTGAGTGATGCGGAGGGCCTGGCCCGCAGGGCCAGAGCGATACGGAGACTTGGTTCCCGTCGGTGTGAGGATGGCCCAGGAGGGGCCTTCCGCAAGCACAGGGTAACTTGTTGATGGTGCAGTCTTTGTTGATGATTGAATAACAGAATGGTCTCGCGAAAGGTATCCTCATGGCAACTCGCTCCTTAAACGTCCGCCCACAGGGCGGACAACCAATCGGCGCTTCTGTCTGAGCCGCACAGAACCGAGCGAAGCGAGGTGAATGCGGCGAGTTAAGCGCCCCAGCCTCCGCCGGCGTTTGAGACGGCACGCGGGGGGTTGATAGGGGGGCCATCGTGCAATGGCCCCCCTATCAGTTGCTCGACCAGCTCCTGGTCACACCCCGCCCCGGTGAGGGGCACCATCCACAGGTGACACCACCTACACCTACGACGCCGGCGGCAACATGACCACGATGAAGGGCCCATCAATCGACCGGAGGATCACCTGGGACGAGGAGAACCGGGTGACAAAGACGCTTGACAGGCGCGACGAAACCCTCTACGCCTATGACGACGGGGGCATCCGGGCGATCAAGCGGGGGAAATACGGCGAGACCCTCTACGCGGGGGAGAACCTCTCGATCCGGAACGGGACGATAGAGTCGAAGCACATATTTGCGGGCAACGCCCGGGTGGTCACGAAGGTGGCGAACAAGGGGAAGGATGCCGGGACGAATTATTACCACGGAGACCACCTGGGCTCGAGCAACAGTATCACGACGAAGGCGGGCGCGGTGCACGAGAACCTGGAGTACTTCCCGTACGGGGAGACGTGGGTACACAGCCTTGTGGCCAAGGCGGAGAGCCTGCCGTTTAAGTTTACCTCAAAGGAATATGACCCGGAGACGGGGTGGTATTATTTCGGGGCGAGGTACTTCGATGCTGTGCTTTCGAAGTGGGCAAGTGCTGATAAGTTTCCTTAAAGTTTCAAAGAAAAAATAGAAATTTTGTAGCAAAAAAATAGAGAGTGATTTCCTTAAGATATTAAACAAAGAGGAGGAAATCATGGCAAAGATAAAGCACAGTTACAGTTGTAATAAGGATAAGGGAAAAGACTCTCTAATTTTGACTGTTTGGATTTCTAATTTTGTGTGAAACATTATACCTTATGGGGAGCAACAGTGTCACCTGGAACAATAAGTAATCTGAACAGGAAGATTTATGAAGAGATTGAGAAATGGCGGAATGAACCGTTAAAGAATCATTATACCTATGTCTATCTTGACGGGATATGGCTGAAGCGATCCTGGGGCGGAGAGGTAAAAAACATATCTGTTTTAGTAGTAATAGGTGTAAATGTTGTTGGTGCTTTCCCTGACGGCAATTCTGCACTTATGCTTGTTGCTGCAAGATTACGTCATGTTGCTATATCAACCTGGAGTTCAAGGATATACCTGAATATGACTTTAATAGTTCATGATTTAGATTCGGTTGCTTAATTGGTGGAAGTTATGATTGAGGATTGTTTTAAAATGTGCGAAAAAATATTGACGTTATCTTTCTAAGAAAAATGTTTGAATGCTTAAGTAGCAAGGATTTTACCAGAGGATAATAAACATGAGTTTTATTGTACATTGGGGTAAGGATGAAATGTATAAACGTATGTTTTAAAATATATAATATATGATTATCTGTACTGCTGTAAGCAGTGTTGCCCATATACGCAGATCGCGCCAGCGTTTTGTATCGGGTGCTCCCTGTATAATGAAATTGAGTGGAAGGAACCATGCAACAGCAAGCATGGATAAAAAAATAATCATAGCAGAAATCTTAGCATACACAAGCGGCAGTGAATAAATATATTCTATCATAATCAAAGACCCCCTTCAAAATGGTAACGCATTGCTATCGTACATTATTAAGACACATTATTTAATTTCCACAACACTGCTATATACTACATTTTTAAGTTGTTCAATAGGTTTACCTTTTG
>CAKZKY010000055.1 GCA_937124575.1 uncultured Pseudomonadota bacterium
TAAAATTTTAAGGAGGTAAAGTATGCTTATCCAGCAATTTTTTGTCAATGGCTTGGCCCACATCTCCTACATCGTTGGAGGATCAAAGACCTGTGCGGTCATTGACCCAAGACGGGATATCCAGATCTACCTTGATACAGCGAAAGCCATGGGGCTAAAGATCACGCACATCCTTGAGACCCATCTTCATGCAGATTTTATCTCCGGCCACATGGACCTGGCTGAAAAGACCGGAGCCAAAATCTATGCTCCTAAATCCGGAAACTGCCAGTTCGACCATGTTGCCCTCTCAGAGGGAGATCGTTTTGAAATAGAAGATATGGAATTCCGGGTTCTTGACACTCCAGGACATACCCCTGAACATCTCTGTTATGTAGCCATTGACCACTCACGCGGAGAAGACCCGGTGGCCCTATTCTGCGGCGATACCCTCTTTGTGGGAGATGTGGGACGGCCAGATCTCTTTCCCGGAATTGCCAGAGAATTAGCCTCAAAATTATTCGACAGTCTCCAAAAACTGGCCGCCCTGCCCGATTTCTGTGAAGTCTATCCTGCCCATGGGGCCGGTTCTCTTTGTGGAAGGGCCATGTCGGCAAAGAGGACGAGTACCATTGGTTATGAGAAAAAATATAACTATGCCTTTCAGGTAAAAGACCGAAATAAGTTCATCGAACTTCTAACGACCGACATGCCAGAAGCTCCTGACCACTTCAGCCGATGCAGCGACATCAACAGGAAAGGACCAGCCCTGGTGAAAGATCTGCCATGCCTAATCCCCTTCGATCCTTCGTCATTTTATCAGAGATTAAAAGAGAAGAACACGATTGTCCTAGACATCAGGCCCTACGAAGCCTTCGGCGGAATGCATATTCCACGGGCCTACCACATTGATTTCGGAGGAAACTTCTCCACCTTTGCAGGATGGATTCTTCCGCCTGACGCAGATATTCTTTTGGTGCCACTTAACCCATCTCAGCCTGAAGAAGCTGCCATCCAGCTAAGACGAGTCGGCCTGGACCGAATCATCGGTTACCTTGAAGGCGGCCTCTATGAATGGGCTAAGGCCGGTCTGCCATCTGAAAAAGTGGGGCAGATCTCAGTTGAGGCCCTTAACGAAAGGGTCACCAGTGGACCAAAGGTAACCCTGCTTGACGTCAGGGCGAAAAGGGAATTTATGACCGGACATATTAATGGCGCTATCAATATCCCTTTCCCTGACGTTAGAAAACAATATGCCGAACTGGATCCGATGGCTCCGGTGTTGGTCATCTGTAATACTGGCCACCGGTCCAGCATTGCAACGAGCATCCTCAAACAACACGGTTTTAAGGAAGTCTTCAATGTTGCTGGCGGCATGACGGGTTATAATGCCGCAGGTTTAGGGCCTGAATGCTCGGCCTGTATTGCTCCCCATCTTCCCAAAGTTTAAATCCAAAGGAGTGAGCCAACCATGGAATGGTTGAGGATGGAACAGTGGTCACCTTATGTTGTCGGCTTCGGGATTGGGATCCTGAGCTGGTTCACCTTCTTGCTCTCTGACAAACCCATTGGATGCTCGACCGCCTTTACCCGAACAAGCGGGATGATTGAAAAACTGTTTCGGGGACATCCTGTAACAGAAAAAGCCTATTATAAAAAGTTTCCTCCTGCTATAGACTGGGAGTGGATGCTCGTTTTGGGAATCTTCTTTGGAGCTTTCCTTTCGGCAAACCTATCAGGCCAATTTCAGTTTTTATGGGTTCCAATGGGATGGGAGGAAACCTTTGGTCCGAACCCCGTTCTTCGTTGGGTCGTTGCCTTGATAGGAGGTATTGTCATGGGCTTTGGGGCAAGGTGGGCAGGAGGTTGTACCAGCGGCCATGGAATCAGTGGTACGCTTCAGCTCGCTTTGAGTAGCTGGTTGGCAGCCGTCTCCTTTTTCATCGGTGGGATCGTGACAGCAGGTTTTCTATTTCAATGGTTATAATTGGGTGACAAAATGCTCAGACTCATTCATGCTCAAAAGAGACTTCAGCTTGGCATTGGCTTTGGAGTAGGGATCGTCTTTGGCTTCCTTCTTCAAAAAGGGGGCGTTACCAAATATGACATCCTTATCGGTCAACTCCTCCTCACAGACTTCACCGTGTTTAAGATCATGCTTTCCGCAGTGGTCACCGGCATGATCGGAGTCTACCTTCTGCGAGACTTAGGACTGGCTCAACTTCATCCAAAACCAGGAAGCTTGGGCAGTTCCGCAATTGGCGGCCTGATCTTTGGTGTAGGGTTTGGACTTCTCGGATACTGTCCAGGAACTCTCGTCGGAGCAATCGGGCAGGGCTCCCTCGATGCACTTCTGGGTGGCTTCATTGGTATCTTAATGGGTGTCGGATTATTCTCCGAACTCTTTTTAGGATTGGACCGGTCTATCCTCAACAAAGGCCATTTTGGCGAAATCACCCTGCCCCAATGGTTAAAGGTTAATCATTGGTTGGTCATCTTCCCTCTGGCCATTGGAATCATTGGTCTGCTTTTCCTGATAGAAAGATCAGGGTTGTAGCTTGATCCCCTTTCTTTACCCCGTTAGAAGGGTCCACGGATTGCCCGTGCGAAGCTTAGTCTCTTTTAGGGCAGGAGTCAATTCAGACGAACGGAAAGGATGATTCAAAAAATTATTCCAGGCCTCAGTTGGTTGAAGACCTATCACTGGACAGACCTCCGAGGCGATCTCTCGGCAGGGGGTATTGTGGCCATTATGCTCATCCCCCAGGGGATGGCTTATGCCATGCTTGCGGGGTTGCCACCCGTCTATGGACTCTATGCTTCCACCCTTCCACTCATCGTCTACGCTTTGACAGGTTCCTCAAAACATCTCGCTGTAGGCCCTGTGGC
>CAKZKY010000056.1 GCA_937124575.1 uncultured Pseudomonadota bacterium
ATAATTTCTGCTCAAACGGGCAAGGGCGATCCGTTCGGAAAGGCTTCGAGGCGAACCTTTGGCCGTATCAGCACCTCCGTTTCTTTTCCCTGCAGGAATTCACTTTAGGTGAAGTCCCTTGTATTCCATAAAATTATAATAAACCGCCATTCGAAGCCTTGTAGGGCGGATTGCCCTTGCCCGTTTTTTCAACTGGTGGGTTTAATCTCTTTATGTCTTGGAATCGGGGCTTTCTTCCCGTTCTGGCGATTCATGTAGATATCGTGTCTGGATCCGTGCCGGAATAGGAAGCAACCTGATCGCGAATAAAGACCTTCCGTTTCAAACATTCATCTCCAGGGGAATCTTATGAGACGATTTAGGAACGAAATTGGTTGGTTCAGCTTCAATCATCATGCGATAAGCATCTCTGACATTCTCTATCAACTCATCGAGGGTTTCTCCTTGGCTGAAAACCCCGGGGACTTCGATTAAACGCCCAACAAACCATCCTTCATCCTCCCAATATTCTAAGGTAAATTGACTCATTTCTTTCCCTCCAATATAATTGGATAAATGTTATTTGAAAAAATTAAATAATTCAAATTCACTTTATGAATTGATCGCCTTTCTGCATTAAATTTTGACTCTTAGAATCGAAAACCGACCATTGCAAACCTTTCACTTTCGCCCTCTGCAATCTGCTTATTCCATTCCATCCGCTATTTCAATGGAGTGAGCCCGTGCTGGATGGCGAATTTGACCAAATCGGGGATATCCTTCAGATCCAGTTTTTGCATTAAACGACTTCGGTAGGTTTCAACCGTTTTAGGGGAAAGATAGAGAAGGTTTGCGATCTCCCGGCTTGTTTTTCCCTCTGCAACAAGCTGGAGGACTTCACGCTCCCGCGGACTAAGAAGATCAAGAGGGGTCTTTGATTCGGTAACCTTTCGAAGTTGAATATAATCATCAACCAATATCTCGTCAATCTTCTGGCTTAAGTAGCGCCGGCCTGCATGAACAGCACGGATGGCGTTGACCACCTCAATGCCAGCAGATTCCTTCAGCAGATAGCCACGTGCCCCGGCATCAAAGGCTCTAAAGATATGTTCGGTCGTGGAGAATATGGAGAGGATGACCACTTCCACCGATGGAAAAATCTGATGGATCTGGTATGTGGCTCCAATGCCGTTTAATTCTGGCATGGCAATATCCATGATGACAACATCAGGTTTGAGTTTCTTCACTTTGTCCACTGCCTCACGGCCATTGGCCGCATCGCCTACGACAGTGATGTCACCCTGTGCCTCAAGGATTGCCCGGAGGCCATCTCGCACAATGGTATGATCATCCGC
>CAKZKY010000057.1 GCA_937124575.1 uncultured Pseudomonadota bacterium
TAACGTATCGCATTCTAAAAGGGTTTGGGGCATCTCTGCCTCCCTTGTGAAATAGGGTGAATCGCTCAATTTAGGTATAATTTGAATTCGTCTTTCGACAAGCTCAGGATGATGAGCAAAGTCGAACCATTTCGGGATTCGATATTCGAATTTCGGATTTATTGGGGAGGGGTTTAGGCCATCTTTGAATAAGAGGCTTCTCCTCCCCAATTATTTCATTTATTTTGTAGCCGCCACAGGTGTAAAAGGCGGATGTCGGAAATACTCTTTTGCCGGAATTACCCTCAAATCTCCGAGGATGGGTATGGTGTGATCAGGACTTTTCATAGCCCTTCCGGCAGGGACCGTATAAATAGCCTGATGGTCCTCTTTTCTAATGAGACGGATTCCTGCTGGAGTCTTTAACTCGATTCCTTCAAGTGCGGTTCCCACTTTTTCTCTATCAATGGATTTCGCTTTTTCAACTCCTGCCTTAATGGTATAGATTGCAGAATAGCTCGCCTCTGCCGAGTAGTTAGGGTATTTCCCCCATCTCTTTCTAAAGGCATCAACAAAGGCTTTGTTTTCAGGAGAGACGGGATAATTATGGATATATCGGGCAGTAGCCCAGAGTTTTCCCTTAAATTTATCCCCTTCGATCTCTCTTGAGACGCCCTCCAGGAGGTCCACCGAGCCGCCCATTGCCTGCCACCAAACATGGATTTTATCAAAAACGCCGAGCATGAGAGCCTGTCTGAGAAGCATAACCCCTTCACCCGCCCATGGGGTGGCGAAGATGGCATCGGGTTTTTCAGCCATCACTGCAGCGATATGGGATGAGAAATCCATGGTCCAGAAGGGTGCCCAGGTTGATGCAACGAACTCCACGTCTGGGCGAAATTTTTTGATATTCTCTTTAAACAGGTTCCAGGCCACATAACCATACTCATAATCGCAGTTGATTCCAGCCCAGCGTTTAATCTCCATGTTATCCTTAAAAACCCAGGCGGCAAGGGCATCCTGATAAACAGGAGCGACCATCCGAAAGATCTGCGGGATACCTCTCTGAGCCACGAGCTCTTCTGTGAGCCGGTGTGTGGCGGCATGGCAGAAGAAATGAAGGCGGTTTAATTCAGCCAGGACAGGCCCCAAAGCCATGGCGCTTCCGCTCGAATCGACGCCGAAGAGGAAGTCGGCACCCCAATCCGTCACAAGGTATCTCGCATTCTTAACGGCTGTGGCAGGTTTCAGTTCTTCATCCATGAATTTCATTTCAAGTTTCCTGCCGAGGATCCCTCCTTTTGCATTCACCTCTTCCATGGCAAGGGTAGCTCCGGCCATCATCTGCCAGCCATAGTCGGCATGGGCTCCGGAGATGGCACCCTGTCCGCCGATCTTGATCGGGCCTGCGGGTTTTTTAGCCTGGCCATAGGTGACCCGATATCCTCCCAGACCGGTTCCGATAGCCATACCACCGATCACTGCATTCTTCAAAAACCATCTCCTTGAGATATGATTAGCCGTCATTTGACCCTCCTTTCTAATTCCCACCAAGTGGAATTATTTCAAGGTGTTTTAGGGTGAAGGATATTAAATTATGCAAAATTTGTCAAGTTAAAATTTTTGTGGAATCCCCTCGGGAGTCCAGCCCCTCAGGGCATAATAATCCTGAAGCATCCGCGTCAGGTCTTCTCTCCGAATCGTTTTTCCGTCTTTGCCGAGGGGTTCGTCGAAAAACCGTTTCGGCAGGGTGTCATCCTCAGGGCTCATTCCCTCACGGAGATTGAACCGCCTGGTCTCATCCTGTATTGAGGAAGAAATCTTTTTCAATCCTGCCTCATCCAGCCTGAGACCTGTGGTCATCTCAACGATGGTTGATAGGTAGTTCCAATCCCAGTAGAGATCCCGGTAGAACCTGCATAAGATGAGAGAATCGTGAATGTTGAAGCGGTCTTCAAATTCAAGAAAGAGTTTTGCCTTTCCTTCTATCTGATCCATCGGGATCATCCCTGCCAGTTCAGCTTTATAGAAGGTTGTCCTCAGGTGACAGGCTCCCCGGTCTGAGGTGGCATTAGCAAGCCCCATTCCTTTTAAGACACGGGGTTCATAACCCGCAGGGTCAAGGCCTTTGGTATGGATGGCAATGTCCTCCATATCCCATGCCTTAGCAGCATGCCGTATTCCTTCCGCCAAAATAGCCCCAAGTCCTTTTTTCGAGGCTATGTCATGGAGGAGTTCGGCAACCCGATCCACATCGCCCCAAGAGATTTTTTCTCCTATCCTTCCCATCTCCGAAGCCTCCATGGCAAAGGCGCAGAGACTTCCAGCAGAGATGGTATCCATCCCGAGGCGGTCGCAGATATCATTCAGATAGGAAATCTCCTCAATCTCGTGGACCATGCAGAGGCCGCCGAAGGCGTAGATGGTTTCATATTCTGGTCCTTCAATTTTAAGTCCTTTATGTCTCCCTTCTTTCACCTCACTCAAATTCGCGCAAGCGACAAAGCAACGGGAGCAGGCCGTGGGTTTTACCTTACAGCGTTCGAGAAGGGCTTCGGCGCTGATCTTCTCCCATTCCTCAAATGTTCCCAGATGCCAGTATTTCGATGGAAAGCCTCCTACAGCGTTATTCATTGCCACAAGCATTGGAGTTCCTAGTCTTTTGTAGTTTTGTACTCCAGGGTTATCTTTTCCCCGTGCTAATGTCTCTTTTGCAAACTGTTCAACCCGGTCAGGATAGGCAAGCTCTTTTTTCTTATCACCGTGGAAGACAATCGCTTTGAGTTTTTTTGATCCCATCACCGCGCCCACGCCTGTCCTTCCAAGGGATCGCCAGTAATCGTTTTCAATCACTGCATACCGGACAAGATTCTCTCCCGCGGGACCAATGACCAGGGCCGCTGCGCCTTTCTGATTGACCTTCTTTAAAACTTCGTCCTCCGAGGAGAAGGTGTCTTTCCCCCAGAGGTCTTTTGCATCGTGAAAAAGCACGCTTTGATCGGAGATTTCAATCCAGACCGGCTGATCGGAGGCCCCCTCTAAGAGGAAGGCGTCGTATCCGGTCCGGCTCATCGGTTCGGCGGCTTTCCCGCCCGAATAGGATTCCGAAAAGATCCTGGTCAGGGGGGACTTGGTAAAGCCCCCGTGGCGACAGGAGCCATAGATCCGGGTGTTCGTGATCGGTCCGGTACAGAAGATGAGCCTGTTGCCCGGGGATAGCGGATCCACCCCCGGAGGATTCTCCTTCATCAAGAGATAGGTTCCAAGCCCCTTTCCCCCCAGATAGGTTTCATAAACCGAATCCGGAAGGGTCTCTTCCTTAAAGGCCTTCGATGTTAGGTTGATCCTCAGAATTTTATTAAAGAAGCCTTCCATATGATCTCTCCTTAAACAAATAATCTTCTCGATGGCACGGCCCAAATGTTTGGTTCGGCAATCTTTTTAATGGAGTTCCCCTGATAAATGACTATTCCCCCCCGCCACTCCTTTCCTAAGCCAAGCGCGACTTCTTTCATAGCCTTCAAATCTGATGGAGTAATCTGCTTCCGAGCTTTAATCTCCATGCCGATGACCCCATTTTCGGTCTGTAAGAGGATATCTAATTCGAGCCCTGAACGGGTTCGATAAAAATAGAGTCCTGCATCTTTTTGGGTGGTCTTTATCCATTTTATGATCTCTCCGACCACCATTGTTTCATAAATCTCTCCTGAAAGTTCTCCCCTGAACCCGCTCAATTGTCGTAGGAGTCCTATATCCAACCAGTAGAGTTTTGGAGTTTTAATGACGGAGCTTGTGATATTCTTGTGGTATGGCTGGAGAAGGAGGGTTTGGTAGGATAGCCTGAGATATTCAAAATATCTTCGCGCCGTGTCGACACTTACGGAAGTGTCTCGGGCTAATTCAGAATACTTTAGCAGTTTTCCCGATCGTAATGCTGATAATTTCTGGAATGTTCTGAACGGGCTGAGATCATCAAGCCTTGCCAAATCTGATAAATCCCTCTCCAGATAGGTAAATTCATAATCTCTTAACCACTTCCATCGCTCAGCCTCCGGAAGAGACAAAAGGGCTGGCATCCCCCCCCCCCATTTTAGGAGATGATTTTCTGCTTCGCGATGCTTTTGGTCAATTTCATCTAATAAAATCTCGGGAATATCTTTTAGAATGGAATGAAAATCTTTACTTGAAAAAAATTGGTCAATCAATGGTGGCTCGACCATCTTTGAGTCCGAATCCCAATAGAGTTCGCTCATCATGAGTGGCCAGAGTTCATATATTGAGACCCGACCGGCTAATGATTCTCGTATCTTTTTCAGCAAAAGGATCTGGCTCGATCCCAACATTAGACAAAAAGAGACTCCTCCATCATCATAAGCGTATTTAACCTTTTCAAATACAACAGGTTCTTTCTGGGCTTCGTCAATAATTGCATTTCCCACACTTTTTGCCCATGAGGCAGATGAAATTGATTTGAGCAAATCTCTATTTTCTGGAGAGTCGAAATTGATATAATTTAACTGAGGGTACTTATATCTCGATAAGGTGGTTTTACCTGTCTGTCTTGCACCCGTAAGAATAACTAAGCGCCTTAGGTCTGATTTGGGTAAAAAACCTTCCAAAAAACGATATTTCTGTAAAATTGCGCTCATGATCGTAAATTTTACAGGATATTTTCATAAAGTCAAGCCAAAAGATTTTCCTTTATGATGAAATTTATTCCAAGTCCATTTCCCTCCATATAGGTTTCAAAAACCGAGTCTGGGATGGGTTCTTCTTTAAAGATTTTAGTTGTGAGATTGATCCTCAAGATCTTATTAAAGAAGCCTTTCATGTGGTTTCTCTCCTACGAATACAAATTGAATATTTCTGAGATTGTCAAGCATTTAGTTGAAATTTTCTGTGGCTCCCTGGTGCACCCATCTTCAAATATCCCTATGCCGCTTTA
>CAKZKY010000058.1 GCA_937124575.1 uncultured Pseudomonadota bacterium
GGAGAGGTTGCCGAGAGGATTAAGGCGCCGCTCTCGAAAAGCGGTTCTCCCGAAAGGAGACGTGGGTTCGAATCCCACCCTCTCCGCCATCCTACGCCAAGGCTTCGGATGGCAAGCCATGCAATAAAATAAAGACACAGAGCGCTTCGCGCAATGCGCCTCACGAAATGAAGCGGAGAGATGCCCGAGAGGCCGAAGGGGCTCGCCTGCTAAGCGAGTATCCTGCTAAAACGGGATCGAGGGTTCGAATCCCTCTCTCTCCGCCAGAAAATTTTCCGAAGAAGGTGTAACATTTAACTCATAACCGTTACCAGCTAAGGATTAATAGTTGATATATTTTTCATCGTGAAATCTTGTTGATAGCCGGGTCCTGCGCAACAAGAGATTACAAACCCCGCCAGGTCCGGAAGGAAGCAACGGTAGTAATTCGACTTGTGTGCCGCAGGGGCGCCTGGCTATCAACAAGTTTATTTAGAACGAAGAAAGTGGAAAGTAGGAAATAGAAAGATAGACCTTTAGGTATAAATTCTGCAATCCGAAATCTACACTGGAGTAAAGATGTCCTATTTAGTTTTGGCAAGGCAATGGAGACCTCAGGTTTTTGAAGAGGTGATCGGGCAGAGGTTCATCACCCAGACGCTTCAAAATGCCATTTCTCAAAATCGGGTGCCCCATGCTTTTCTTTTTACAGGAGCCAGAGGTGTGGGGAAAACCTCGACCGCCCGCATTCTGGCAAAAGCCCTGAACTGCGAATATGGTCCCCAGCCAAACCCCTGCAATCAATGTACGAATTGTAAAGAGATCACAGATGGAATTTCAATGGATGTGATCGAGATCGATGGCGCATCGAATCGGGGCATCGAGGAGATCCGTGAGCTGAGGGAGAATGTCCGTTATACGCCTGCCAAAAGCCATTATAAGATTTACATCATTGATGAAGTCCACATGCTCACGAAAGAGGCTTTCAATGCCCTTTTGAAGACACTTGAAGAACCTCCCAGCCATATCATCTTTATCTTTGCCACCACAGAACCTCACAAGATTCCAGCGACCATCCTTTCCCGTTGCCAGCGATATGATTTCAAGAGGATTCCATTAAAAGAGGTGATTGAGAGCCTAAAGCGGATTGTTGAAAAGGAAGGGATTCAGATCAGTCCGAGGAGCCTGCAGGTGATTGCGAAAGAATCGGAAGGCAGCATGAGAGATGCCCAGAGCCTTCTCGATCAGGTGATCTCATATGCGGGTAATGAAATAAGGGATGAAGATATTACCGAGGTTCTCGGATTGATCGACCAGAAGATCATATCCGATACCATCGAGGCCATTGCCAACAGGAATGGACAGCGTTGTGTTGAGATCGTTAATCATATCTATCACTATGGGTATGATATCCAACGCTTCTGCCAGGATCTCCTCCAGGCACTCCGCAATCTGATTCTGATCAAAGTGAGCAAACATCCAGGGACCTTCATGGAATTGCCTCCCGAAGGATTCGAAGAGATCAAGAGGCAGGCGGAGCGATTCCAATTCGAACAACTCAACCATCTCTTCAGTCTCCTTCTCAAAGGAGAGGAGGAGATTGCCCAATCGACCTTTCCTCGGACCATGCTGGAGATTACCCTGATCCGGATGGCTACCCTTCCCCCTGTTCTTCCGATTGATGAGATTCTAAAAAGGTTGGAAGAGATTGGAAAGGCGACTCCTATCCGAGTATCAACAAGGCCCGAAGAGATTAGGGCCCAGGCGAATGGTTTTGAGTCGATACCCTTTCCCCCAAAAGAGGATCTCCCCAAGAAGAGCGTTGGGATAAAGAGTGAGGAGAAGGCCGTAAGGAAAGAGGACATCTTCCTTAATGTTGGGACAGAATCATCTTCTCGAGAAGAGACCAAGGATATAGAGATTTATCGACAGGAGAGAACACTTGAAGAGTCAAGAGAGGTTTCAGCTGAAGTATGGAGGGGATTGGTCGATTTTACAAGGGCCCGAAATCCCATCTTGGGTTCTTTCTTAGTTTTAGGAAATCCCATCCATCTCAGTGACGAGAGGGTTGAAATCGGTTTTGAAAAAGATTCTTTCCACTATGATCGCATATTGGAGAAAGGGAACCTGAACCAGTTTGAGTTGATCTGTCAGGAGTACTTTAAAAAGAGAACAAAAGTGGTTATCTCATCTTTAGAAAGAGGAACGAGGGGATCGGGGGGTATCTCTTCAATGGAGAAGGGACAGAGGGTGAAAGGGGAGGAGCAGTTTCAGAACAGTCGAGATAGGGACGGTCTTATCCAAGAGGCACTCCGTCTTTTCGATGGAAGGATTGTGGAGAAGTGAGAGAATAGAGGAGGAATCCATGTCAAAAGGTTTTGGAAACATCTTAAAACAGGCTCAACAGATGCATTCCCGAATTACTCAACTTCAGGAAGAGATGGCCGGGAGGACTGTCGAAGCCAGTTCCGGAGGAGGAATGGTCAATATTGTGATGAACGGAAAACAAGAGGTTCTCTCCCTCCGTATTGACCCAGAGGTTGTCAACAAGGAGGACATCGAGATGCTTCAGGATCTAATCGTGGCGGCCGTCAATGAGGCTATCCGGAAGTCACAAGAGATGATGACTGAAGAGATGAAGAGGATTACGGGTGGATTGAGTATACCAGGACTCTTTTAAAGATCAATATAAATTCCAAAATTAGCAATGCAAAGTTATCAATTTGTATCGTTAATTGTAAATTATGCACTTTGCATTGAGGTTTAAATTATGCCTCCCTATGCTAAACCGATTGATCATCTGATTGAGGCTCTGTCAAAACTACCAGGTATTGGGAAGAAGACGGCCTCCAGATTGGCCTTCCATATTTTACGATCGAGCCAATCAGAGGCCCAGGAGTTGGCGAGAGCCATTTTAGATGTCAAGGTGAAGATTCGGCTCTGTTCGAAATGTTTTAATTTGACCGATGAAGAACCTTGTTGGATCTGTGCGGATGACCGACGGAATCGAGAGGTGCTTTGCGTTGTAGAAGGTCCCAATGACCTCATCGCCATCGAAAATACGGGAAGCTATAGGGGGAGGTACCACGTATTGCATGGTGCCCTCTCGCCCCTGGAAGGGATTGGGCCGGATGAGTTAAAAATAAGGGAGTTGATGGAGCGCCTTCAACAGGAGAAGGTCAAAGAAGTGATCCTCGCAATCAATCCTACGGTTGAAGGGAGTGCAACAACGCTCTACCTTACCGAACTGATTAAACCCTTGGGGATTAGGGTTACCCGAATCGCCTATGGAGTCCCCATGGGGGGAGAGATCGAATATTCAGACGGAATGACCTTGGCAAAGGCACTTGAGGGTCGGAGAGAGGTTTAGAAAGAATATAGCATCCCAGAATGGATGAAAACTGGTTTTGGCTTGACAGGTTAGAATGAAGATGTTAACGTTAACGCATTCGATAAGATTGAGATGTTATGCTTAAATTTTATGTTATTTTGCTAAATGCCTATAAAGAATTTTTTAAGGAGATTTAGATGATCGAGATTCGGTTTCACGGAAGAGGGGGCCAGGGAGCAGTCACTTCTGCGGAGCTTTTGGCTTTGGCAGCGATTTGGGAAGGGAAGTATGCACAGGCCTTTCCCAGTTTTGGACCGGAAAGAAGAGGGGCGCCAGTTGTGGCCTTCAGTCGGATCAGTGATAAGCCCATTCGGATTCGAGCCAACATTTATGAACCCGATATCGTCGTCGTTCTTGACGCCTCGCTTTTAAAGATTGTCAATGTAGCAGCCGGCTTGAAAAAGGAAGGAATTGTCGTTACCACAAGCAAGGATTCTCCCGAAAAGGTGAAAGAGATGCTGGGCATAAAGAACCGGGTCGGAGTGGTTGATGCCAGTAAGATCGCCCTTGAGATTCTCGGTCTTCCCATTACCAATACGACGATGCTTGGGTCGGTCATCAAGGCCTCGGGAGTGGTGAAGAAGGAGTCTTTCATCCCCCCCTTCAAGGAACGTTTCGGTCGGATTGCGGAAAAGAACATCTCTGCATTTGAACGTGCCTTTCAAGAAACAATCGTCGTTTAATGAAAGCCGTCGCCCCGTCTTCCTTTTTTCATCAAGAAGGAAGCCGGAAGGTGATTTGATTTAAGCAGAAGAGGTGAAGCCAACATGACAAAACCGGAATCAGAATGGACATGGAAGGAGTTGCCGGTAGGGAATGTGATCCTGGAACCGGGGAATGCGAGCACCTATCGGACAGGAGACTGGAAGAGCTTTAAGCCGATCTTGAATAAGGAACTTTGCGTCCACTGTGGACTCTGTTATATCTTCTGCCCAGATATGGCCTATAACTTGGATGAGGAAGGCTATTTCATCGCAGACCTCTACTATTGTAAAGGCTGTGGCATCTGTTCGAAAGAATGTCCCACCAGAGCAATCACCATGGTGGTGGAAGAGGAGAGATAACCATGGGTAAAAGGGTTGGAATGGAAGTATCGATTGCCGCCGCGGAGGCGGTTAAACAGGCCAATGTGGATGTCATCTCGGCCTATCCCATCACTCCCCAGACCCACATCGTTGAACATCTATCCGATCTTGTGGCCAATGGAGAGTTGGATGCCGAGTTCTTCTGTGTGGAATCGGAACACTCAGCCATGAGCATCTGTATTGGCAGTGAGGCCGTAGGCGCAAGGTCTTTTACCTGCACGAGTGCTCAGGGATTGGCTTTGATGGCTGAGATGACCTACATCGCCTCCGGTCTCAGGCTTCCGATCTTGATGATCATTGCTAACCGAACTCTCTCTTCTCCCCTCAGTATCTGGAATGACCACAGCGATACCATGATGATCCGCGATTGTGGGTGGATTCAATTTTTTGTCGAAAATGGTCAAGAGGTCTATGACCATGTCTTCATCTCCTACCGGATCGGTGAAGACCGGAGCGTCCTATTTCCTGTAATCATCAATATGGATGGCTTCATCTTAAGCCATGTGATTGAGCCGATCGAGTTGATCGAGCAGGAGAAGATTGACCAGTTCCTTCCACCGTATCAACCGCTTCATCCGTTGCATCCGGATCGTCCGATTACGATGGGAGCTTTTGCCCTTCCCAGCATCTTTGCTGAAACGAAGAAGGCTCAGGAAGTGGCTCTCCGAGCCTCTCTCCCCAAAATACTTGAGGTCTGGAAGGCTTTTGGAGACATGACCGGAAGGTATTATTATCCTATTGAGACTTACAGGGCAGAGGATGCTGAGACCCTTCTGGTGACTATGGGAAGCATCAGCGAGACCGCTTCAGCAGCTGTCGATCAGATGAGAGAGGAAGGGAGATCCGTAGGCTTGGTGAAGATTCGCCTCTGGCGTCCCTTTCCTTTTGAGGCATTTAAGAAGGCAACCCTCCATGCCAAAAATCTGGTCGTGATTGATCGTTGTGTTTCTGTAGGAGGACCGGGCGGTCCAGTTGCCTCTGAGGTGAAGGCGGCCATCTATGGAGAACCTTTGAGACCATCGGTTTATAATTTTGTCGCAGGAATTTCTGGAAGGGATGTGGCTCCTTTCGACTTCGTCAAGATGGTGGATAAAGCAGAGATTGAGATCGAGGAAGGAAATAAGGAAGGTTATGAAATGTACGGGGTGAGAGAATGATAGAGAACCTGAATGTCTATGCGGTAAGAACATTGACTCAAAAAGAGTATTTTGCCCCTGGCCACCGATCGTGCCAAGGCTGTGCTGAAGCCTTAGCGGTCAGGCTGGTCTGTAAGGCCTTAGGGAGGAATGTGATCATCGCGGCGGCTACGGGATGCATGGAAATTGTTTCCTCTCCTCTTCCCTATACTTCCTGGAGAGTCCCTTGGTTCCATTGCGCTTTTGAAAACACAGCGGCTGTAGCATCTGGGATTGAGGTTGGGTTAAAGGTATTGATGAGAAAGGGAAGGATCCCCCAGAAGAAGATCGTTACTGTCGGGATGGCAGGGGATGGAGGAACAGCCGATATCGGACTCCAGGCGCTCTCTGGGGCCCTGGAGAGAGGGCATGACTTCATCTATGTCTGTACAGATAATGAAGCCTATATGAACACTGGAATCCAGCGGTCCTCCTCCACACCCTTTGGTGCTTCCACAACGACTTCTCCCGCCGGGAAGATGAGACCAGGACAGATCACCTGGAAGAAGAATATGGCTGCCATTGCGGCGGCCCATAATATTGCCTATGTAGCCACGGCCTGTCCGAGTTATCCGCTCGATTTAATCCAGAAGGTAAAGAAGGCAGCAGATATTCAAGGGGCGGCCTACATCCACATCCTTTCTGTCTGTCCAACCGGATGGCGATCCGCTCCTGAACTTTCAATTAAATTGGGCCGTCTTGCCGTGGAGACGGGCGTATTTCCTCTCTACGAGGTGGAGCATGGAACCTATCGATTAAGTCTCGATTTTCCGAAATTGAAGCCGATCAAGGAGTATATGAAATATCAAGGAAGATTTCGTCATATGACCGACGAGATGATCGAGGAGATCGAAAAACGTGTACACAAGGAGTATGAACAGTTGCGAGAGAAAGCGAAAAGGGGATTTTGAAAATGACTCATTCAGAGATCGATGCCATCATCGAACGGTACGAAAACAAGCCCTCTTCCATTCTGGCAATCCTACAGGACATCCAGACCAAAGAGAAGTATCTTCCTAAGGAGGCGTTGGAGCGCATCGGGGAGAAGCTTGGCATGCCTGTCAATAAGATCTACAGGATTGCCACTTTCTACAGGGCCCTTAGCCTGACGCCCAGGGGAAGACATGAGGTCTGCGTCTGCATGGGAACAGCCTGCCATGTCCGCGGGGCACAGCGAATTGTCGATCAGATCAAACTGGAATTGGGTATCCGGCCAGGCGAGACGACCAAGGACCGGAATTTCACTCTTGAGACCGTCAACTGTCTTGGCGTCTGTGCGGCTGGGCCAGTGGTTGCCATTGATGGACAGTATTTTGGAAAGATGAGTCCCGCAAAGGTTGATGGGACCTTAAAGAAATTCCGTTCTGACAAGAAGAAGGAGGGGGCGAATGATAAAGCTTAGTTCTCCTCAGGATTTGGACCAATATAGGTATCAAATCCTCAGTCATAGAAGACCTGATCAGCCCGTGATTACGGTGTGTGGGGGTACAGGATGCCATGCCTCTGGATGCCATGCGGTGGTGGATGCCTTCAAGAAGGTGCTTCAAGAAAAGGCCAGTGACAATGGCGTTGCCTTACGGGTGACCGGATGTCATGGTTTCTGTGAAAGGGGACCTCTGGTTGTCGTTCATCCGAAAAAGATTTTCTATCAGAAGGTTAAGCCCGAGGATGTTCTTGAAATCTTTGAAGAGACCGTACTCAACGGAAAGATTCTCGAAGGACTTCTCTATGAACATCCTGCTACCGGAAAAAAGGTGGTCTTCGAAGAGGAGATTCCGTTCTATCAGAAGCAAAAGCGGATCATCTTTGGAAATAATGGAAGCATTGATCCCACTCGGATTGAGGACTATCTTGCTGTTGGAGGGTATCGCGCATTAGCCAAAGCGCTCTTTTCAATGAAACCCGAGGAGATCATCCGTGAAGTGAAAAAGGCCAACCTCAGAGGTCGTGGAGGCGGTGGGTTTCCTGCTGGCTTGAAATGGGAACAATGCCGAAATGCCCCTGGTGCTACGAAGTATGTCATTTGTAATGCAGATGAGGGCGATCCGGGTGCTTACATGGACCGGAGCCTCCTGGAGGGAAACCCCCATAGCGTGCTTGAAGGAATGGTGATCGGTGCTTATGCCATCGGGTCTCAAGAGGGCTATATCTTCGTCCGTCACGAATACCCTCTGGCCCTTGAAAATATTGGAATTGCCATCCAACAGGCTCGGGAATTGGGCCTTTTGGGGAGAGATATCCTTGGATCGGGGTTCAGCTTCGATATCAAGATCAGCCGTGGGGGAGGAGCTTTTGTGGCTGGAGAATCAACAGCTCTCATGGCTACCATTGAGGGGAATGTAGGGGAACCCCGAGCAAAACATATTCACACCGTTGTCAGCGGGCTCTACGATAAGCCGACCAACCTGAATAATGTGGAGACTTGGGCTAATGTACCGGTGATCATCAGCGAGGGAGCAGATTGGTATGCCAAGATCGGCACCGAAGGGAGCAAAGGGACGAAGATCTTTTCCCTTGTGGGCAAAGTGAATAATACTGGACTTGTAGAGGTGCCCATGGGAATTACTCTACGAGAAATTGTATATGAAATTGGAGGGGGAATCCCGGATGGCAAGAGATTTAAGGCGGTTCAGACCGGGGGGCCTTCGGGTGGATGCATCCCCGAGTCTATGATCGATCTGCCAGTTGATTTTGACCGATTGACAGAAGTGGGTTCCATGATGGGGTCTGGGGGAATGATCGTCATGGACGAATCGACCTGTATGGTCGATGTGGCCAAGTATTTTACGAATTTTCTAAAGGATGAGTCTTGCGGCAAATGCACCTCCTGCCGAGAGGGGACTAAACGGATGCACGAGATCTTGACTGAGATCAGCGAAGGCAAAGGGAGACCAGAGCACCTCGATTGGCTTGAGGAGTTAGGCTGGGTAACCATGGAAGCTTCACTCTGTGCCCTGGGTGGGACGGCCCCTAATCCCGTCCTGTCCACCCTTAAATATTTCCGTCAGGAGTATGAAGAGCACATCCTGAATAAACGATGCCCAGCTAAGGTCTGCCGAGCGCTTCTCCATTACCGAATACTGCCCGATCTATGCACATCCTGCGGACGATGTGCAAAGGCCTGTCCGGAGAAAGCGATCACTGGCGTTCCAAAGAAGAAGAAAGAGAAGGGAGAGCCCTTCGTCATTGACCAGCAGAAGTGTATCCAATGTGGGATGTGTTTGGAGACCTGTAAGTTCAATGCAGTGGAAGTCCAATAGGGGTTGTGAATTTTAAA
>CAKZKY010000059.1 GCA_937124575.1 uncultured Pseudomonadota bacterium
AATTCAGAGGCCATTCCCGACCCCACTCGTCCTGCAAAGACGAGAGCGGTCAGGACCGGTCCGATTTCCCGGATGATGGAGATACCTACAATCTTTCCCGTATACATCTTCATCCCGAGCCTGGAGAGTTCCGCAGAAAGTTGGAGAGAGAGGGCCATCCCAATAAAGAGCGATATAAGAAAGATGATGAGCAGAGAGCCCGATCCAGCATAGTCCATCTGTTCGATCAAATCCTTAAAATAGAAAGGCCTTCTCACGATTCCCAACACTCCATGAAGGGAGAGGAGGTAGAGATTCTGCAGGTCGGCGATCAACTCTTTAATTCTCTTCCTCATCGTTAAAATGTAGTCTACCAGATTTCAGAGGTCAGATTCAATGAATATTTTAAAGAGGCTTACCCCCTTCATCCCCCCTTCATTTAAGGGGGGAATAGAGGGGGTACAGAGGGAAAGAGCCTTTTGGGAAAGGTTGGGTGGATTACTGAACCGTCTCTCCGGGTTTGAGGACCAGCACTTTGGATTGTGGCACGTCTTTCATCAATTTTTGGAATTCCTCGACCGTGCCGGTTAATACAGGAAACGTTCCATAATGCATGGGGATGACGAACTTTGAGCCAAGAAGCTTGGCCGCATAAGTGGCCTCTCTTGGATCCATGGTGAAATGGCTTCCGATCGGAAGGATGGAAAGCTCTGGCTTATAGATTTCGCCAATGATCTTCATATCGCTGAATATACCGGTATCGCCCGCATAATAGAGGGTAAAACCATTTTCAAATCGGATCACAAACCCAGCGGGCTCTCCGGTGTAAATCACCTGGTCCCCTTCTGTCACACTTGAACTGTGGATGGCATGGACCATGGTGATGGCAATGCCGTGGGAGGTATAGGTCCCTCCTTTATTCATTCCGATCACATTCTTGGCGCCTTTTCTCGTGAGATACCTCCCCAATTCGGGCATGGCGACGATCCTCGCATTCGTCTTTTCGGCAATGGCAAGCGTATCGCCCACATGGTCACCGTGTCCATGGGTGACCAGGATAAGATCGGCCTTCTCCACAGTTTTCATCTCAGCCGGTGTCTTAGGATTCCCACTGAGAAAAGGATCAATATAGATTACGACCCCCTTAGGAGAGACGCACTTAAAGGCCGCATGCCCGAGGAAGGTGATCTTTACCTCTTTGCCAATTTCACTGGCATTAAGCGTTAGGGAAGAAAGCAGTAGAAGACTTAGAACAACAGAGAACATCAGACTAATCTTCTTCATCGTAGGTTCCTCCTTCTGTTTTAAATTCCAATCACCAATAACGCCCCCTTACCCCCTCTTATGTTAAGAGGGGGAGTTATGGGTGATTGGTTATTATTTGGTCATTGGTTATTGATGATTGGTTAATTGTTACTTCCCTACCAACCCCTTCGTCTTCCAGAAAAGATTGGAAAGGTCACAGAGCCTTCTGCCCCAAAAGGGCTTTGAGGATCTTCGCGCATCAGGATGGATGAAGCAGAATTGGCGGCATTTCATCCGATGTAATCTTTTTTCAAACTCTCTGCTGTCGTTGACCCCCTCAAAATAATCGGGTATCCAGTAGCCGAGGGAAGAGAAGGCATTGTTTCCACCGGAGTGGTATTGGTAAAAATCCATAAAATTCCACAGAGGGGTTTTAACCCCGAAGGTCTCCGGATCCAGATGCCATGGAGACCCCGGCTCCATCTCGAGCGTGAAGGTTCGGATCCCTTTCACATTAGGATAGTGGTGACGAATCTTCTTTTGAAGTTGTATCGTCTGCTCAATGTCCTCCTCCTTCTCAAAGGGCACGCCCACTGTAAAAAAGAGGTCGCAGAAGACTTCGTGATCCTTTAACCGATCGAGGCATTCCAATAGATCTCGATTCGTATAGGCATATCCCTTGTGGACTTTTCTCAGCCGATCTGATCCGACATCGGGTGAAATACCGATCAGGGATTTCGCCCCTGGAAAGGTCTCTTTAAAAGAGCGTATGAAGGAAGGAGTGGGTAATCCGAAGGATTCGAAGAAACATTCCATTTGGATCTTCTCTTCACGAATTCGTGAGAAGAGATCGAGAAAGTATTCCGGTTTCCCAGGAAAGGGATCAAAACAGATGTGAAAGGTCTCATATCCGTAAGAGAGGGCTTCTCGAATAGACTGGATAACCTCGTCTATCCCTCGGAAGGTCACTTCTTGTCTGCCCGTAATCGTCTTTTGAGAAGGGATATTTCCGCTGCACCAGGTGCATTGAACTGGACAACCCCTGCCCAAAGGGAGGTGGTAGATGGGCGACTTTAGAGAGTACATCCTAAAATTCTTCTCCTTGGAGACACCCTTCACATAGAACGGTTGACCGACGTAGCGGATATAGGTGGAATAATTTTTTAGCAAAGGGAAATTGGTGAAGGAGAGTCGGTTCAGATCTTCTTCCGAGGCTACGTAGGAGAGAGGGTTAATGAGGATTCTCCCATTTCTTCTCCAGGTGAGATTTGGAATGGAGAAGAGGTCCTTTTCTCCCTGGGCGAGAGCTTGAGCTAATTGGAGAAAGGGAGTCTCTGCTTCCCCCCGGATCACACCATCCACCTCATCAAAATTTCTCAGGATCTCCTCATGAAAGTAACTGGCTGTGAATCCCCCAAGGAGAAGATAAACAGATGGAAAGGTCTCTTTTACCTTCCTGGCTAAACTTAAAGCATCATAACTTTGATGGTGCCAGTGGAGGTCGAGCCCAATAATCTTCGGTTTCTTCTTTTGGATGTAGTCGAGAATGGAGAAGCGAGGGTCTTCAATCCATTCCACACCTATATGGACCACTTCGGTGGAGATGTGATTCCGATGGAGGAGATCTGCCAACCCAAGAAGACCCATAGGCAGGAAGTTGATCCAGATGAATTGACCGATGGGCCGATAATAGTTTTGTAATTTGGGGACATGGATCAAGAGGCAGTCCAACTTTTCCATCGCTGGAATTGTAAGATGTTAGATGAACGGATTGCAACTCCACTCGTCTTTCGTCCCTCGTCTATGATTCTCTCTTTTGCAGGATGGCTCTGGCGGCAAAAAGTCCTGATAGGCTGGCCCCAACGATCCCATGAGAGGGTTGGGTATAGTGACCTACCTGAAAGAGTCCAGGAATGGGAGTTTGGTGAGAGGGCCTGAAAGGGCCAATCTGTGGCGGGATTGAAGCCAGGCCATACATGGCCCCTTGTTCATTTCCAGTATTTCGCTCGAGCGTCAATGGAGTGGCTGCTTCATCGTAGAGGAGATGCTCTTTTAATCCCGGTATCAATTTCGATTCCAATTGCTGAAGAATCTTTTGAGAAAATTCTTTTTTGATTCGAAGATAGGTCTCGGAATTTCCGGATCCCCATCTTTCCTGATACTGGTAGGGAGCGACGACAAGGACTTTCAAGAGATGCTGTCCTTCCGGAGCTAAGGATGGATCCAGAAGCGTTGGGATGGAAACGATCAACGTGGGATTTTTCGGAATCTCAGCCCTTTTCAACATCCGGTGTTCCTCTTCGAGATCGGAAAGGGATCGAAGATAAGTGAAATAGGGAAACCCCATCTCTTTTAGATTCAAATCCGTCGCCAGATAGAGGATGAAACAGGACAGGGAATATTCGAATCGGTTCGTCTTCTTTACGAGAGGTTTCTGCCATTCGTAGGGAAGTAGTTTTGCCAGATGGTTCGGATTGATATTGGAGATGATGAGAGGAGATTGAAATATTCTCCCATCTTTTGTCAGAACCCCTTCGACCTTTCGGTCTTTGATGAGAATCTGTTCTGCCTCTGTTTGAAGGAGAATCTCTCCACCAGATCGCAGAAAGGAATTGGCGACTGCCTCGGAGACCTTTCCCATCCCACCCTTTGGATAGAAGACACCTTCCCTCAACGCTTTGCTGATTAGAGTAGCAACGAAGAGAAAGGAGAGCTTCGATGGCGGGTCCGTGACAGGGAGGGTGTGAAGGGCCATCTTGATTTCCCTTTCTTTAAAGAGACGATCCAGAACCTTCTGGTGAGTGGTCCGGTGAAAGCGGACCAGATTTCTGAAGAAGAACGGGAAAAGGATCTTTCTGACCGAGGTGACTCGAGAATAAGACTGAACTTCATCCCCAATCCGTTTCACAAGAGAGAGGTAGTCCCTTAGGCCCTTCACTTCTTCTGGAAAGAGGCGATGCAGGGCCTCGGCATAGGAGGAAAACCCACCTGTTTCGGGACAAACCTCAAAGCCGGGGTAGATATTTCGGATCTGTTGAACTGGAATAAATTCGATGGCCTCACGAGCATCAATCTCCCTCAGGATCTGATCAAACTCCCCTCCCTCCTCACATCCTCCAATGAATGCCCCTGTTGCATCAAAGGTATATTTTCCTCTCTGAAAGGAGACGACATAGCCTCCTGCCTGTCTCTCTTTTTCAAGAAGAAGAACACGCCACCCCTTTCCTGCAAGAAGTGCGGCTGAAACGAGTCCTCCCATTCCGGCTCCGATGATAATGGCTTCAAACCTTTTCAAATTCACCGGACCTCCTCTTCCATAAAATCAGCAGCGCGGGAAGGAAGCAAAGGGAGGCAATCAAACAGAATCCCATCCCTAAGATTGTCACCCATCCCATCGTGGAGAGGGCCTGATACCGAGCAGTCACCAGCGAGCCAAACCCAAGGATTGTCGTCAGTGTACACATCGTCATGGCTCTTCCTGTGTTCCGTAAAGCTAAGAGAGGATCTCTCCCACCCCCTTCCCAAAAGCGATGCATCAGATGAATCGAATTATCAATGCCCATGCCGATGATCATGGGAAGAATGACTGCATTGACAAAGTTGATCCGGATTTGGAGGAGGGCCATCGCTCCTAACATCCAGATCAGCCCCATCACCAGAGGTGTGAGAGTAAAAAGGGTGATACCCCATTTTCTAAAATGGGAAAAGACAAGAAGCAGAAT
>CAKZKY010000060.1 GCA_937124575.1 uncultured Pseudomonadota bacterium
ACTCACCTTTCTTGATATGTCCTGAGTGGTTGTGGTCAACTCCTCTACGCTCTCACGGTCTGCCTTGTTTGAAAGGACGGGCCGCAGCTCCTCTACTTCCTTACGGTCTGCCTTGTCGGTGAGTCTTGCATCGGTGAAGGCTTGATACCCATAGAGGGTCCTTGTTATTTTTGGCAGGTTAATGATTGCTGTCAAAAGCCGGATAAAATAGCCTGCTATAGGGATTTTATACGATCTGTTGGCCAGGTATCGTATTCTCAACCCTTTTACTTTAACATTCGTATGGCGTCCTTCTTTTGACCTTGCGATGCCACCCAGTATCTCTATTTTATTGAACTCTCCGCTTCTGAGGCTTGAAAGCCAATCGTTAAAGCCCTCAGTGTCCGGTTCTCGTCTTAATATTGCCCTGTAAGCGTTTCTTATAAAATCTTCATCTTGATATGGAAG
This sequence comes from uncultured Pseudomonadota bacterium, assembly GCA_937124575.1. GTDB lineage: Bacteria > Desulfobacterota > BSN033 > BSN033 > UBA1163 > RBG-16-49-23. The sequence goes on from CAKZKY010000060.1 coordinate 448, forward strand.
CAGGTCGCTCAGATTCACAAACTCATACTGTTTCGGTATGAATCCCTTGAATTTTACCGCAAGGCTATGAAGGGACTGATAGAAAGGAATTTTTTGAAGTTTCCGTTGAACTTTTTTTACAAATCTCCATATCCACGTTTCTTTTGTTTCTGGAGCCGGAAAGGATTCCTGCGGCCTGATCCTCTCCGTCCCTTGCTCAGACTTTTCTCCGCACAGGATCGCTTTGCGGCGCATAGCCTCCTGGCGTATCCTCTGCTTGATGGTCTCCGCATTGAGCTCGGGAGGGTTCATACTGTCAACTCCATTAAAATTAGCCTCTCTTTTTGCAACCCTAAAGGTTACCCCGTCTGGAGATAGGCCTCAACCACCTCAAGGGGCTGCCCCTCTTTCTTGATCCGGCGGTCCTCAATCCATGCCACCCGATCACAGATTCTGATGATGTCTTCCATTGAGTGCGAAACAAAGACGATGGTAACCCCCCTTTTTTTGAAAGCCATCATCCTCTCCAAACATTTCTTTTGAAAATTGATGTCGCCCACGGCTAAAATCTCATCGATCAGCAGAATCTCCGGGTCGAGGCTCGCCACCACGGAAAAGCCAAGTCTTGCCAGCATGCCACTGGAGTAAACCCGGATGGGCTGGTCGATGAAATCCCTGATCTCCGAAAAATCGATAATCTCATCCATCTTGGCGAAGACCTCCGCCCTCGTGAGGCCTAGCAGAACGCCGTTGAGGAGGATATTCTCCCTGCCTGTCAGTTCAGGATGAAAACCGCCTCCTAATTCAAGGAGGGGCGAGATCCTTCCATTGATCACAACCTTTCCCTTTGAGGGTTTTAGCACGCCGGCCATCAGTCCCAGAGTGGTGCTCTTGCCAGACCCATTTCTGCCAATGATCCCATACGTCTCCCCTCGATAAACCTCAAAAGATATATTTCTGACGGCCTCAAATTTAGAATTCTTAATCAAGTGGACGGCCCTTGGAAGATTGAATAGGAAGTTTTTAACCCCTCCTGTCATCGGGTGATAGAGAGGATAATATTTGCTCACATTTTCAAAGAGGATGACAGGCTCGCTCATAGGACCTCTGCAAACCTCCGGGAAAGTTTTCTGAAAACGATATGGCCCGCAAATAGAGCGATCAGGCTGTAAACCAGGCTAAGTGCCAATGCATTCATCTCCAACACACCGTGCAAAAAAAGGTTTTTCCAGCTGATCATCAAAGGAGAGACCGGATTGAAATAGACCAAAGTTCTATATTGGCTCGGGATCATGGTCTCGGGATAGATGATCGGCGTAAAATAGAAGAGAAGCATCGTCACAATGAGAATCAACCGCTCGATATCCCTGAAAAAAAGGTTGACCGAGGATATGACAAGAGAAAGGCCATACGTCATGGAGAACTGGATGCCTAATAAAAGCGGGATGCCATAGCTCCAGGATAAATCTGGGGTTTTATGGTAAATCAGAAGGAATAAGACGATCACGGGTATGGAGAGTACAAAATGGATTATATCCTGAAGAACCATCGTGAAAGGGATAATATTTCTTGGAAAATTAACCTTTTTAATTAAGGAGGCATTCCCTAAGAACACCATGGGAGAGGCATTGATCGAATTGGCGAACCATTGCCAGGGGAATAGCCCCGCAATCAGAAATAGGGCATAGTCCTCCATCTCGATCCTCATAATAATTTTAAAGGCCACATAAAAAACCAGGGCAAAGGCAAGGGGGTTGGTGATCGACCAGAGATAGCCAAGAGCCGTGTTCTTATATCTTATTTTGAGTTCTTTTTGGGTGAGAACAAAGATTAAGTCTCGGTAGTATTCAAATTTTCTCATAGGTCATGTGCGGCCATACTCATCATCGAACCGTTCGATATCATCCTCCTCCACGTAATCTCCATTCTGGACTTCGATGATGTGAAGAGGGATCTTCTCTGGGTTTTCAAGCCTGTGTTTGGTATTGACCGGAATATAAGTGCTCTGATTTGCATGGACGAAATAGGTTTGATCCTCTGTGGTGACTTTTGCAATTCCAGAAAGGATAACCCAATGCTCACTCCTTCTCCGATGAAGCTGGAGGCTCAATTTGGCTCCTGGGTTAAGGGAAATCTTCTTAATCTTATATCCATCCCCCTTTTCCAGAACCGTGTAACTCCCCCAGGGTCTTTCCACGGTTCGGTGAATCCGATGCTCTTCCCTGTGATTCCTTTTTAAGGTCTCAACCACCTTTCTCACTTCATGGACCATATCCTTCGATGAGATAAGGGTGGCATCCGGAGTGTCAACCACGATCATCTCCTTAAGCCCGATGGTGGCCAGGACACGATCGCAGCCGATCACAGTAGAATTTTCACTACCGACATCCAAAACCTCTCCCCGAAAAATGTTTCCTTCTTCATCCCTTTCTAAAACATCACTTAAAGCGGTCCAGTTGCCCAGATCAGACCAACCAAAATCAGAAGGGATGACAAGGACCTCTCGGCTCTTTTCCATGACGCCGTGATCGATGGAGATATTTTCAAACGAAGAATAGGTCTCCCTAAAAGTCTCGCTCCTCACATCATTCAATTTTTCAATATGTTTCAATCCCTCGTATAATGAGGGAAGATGATTCTCAATCTCATGGAGGATCTTCGAGGCCCTCCATACAAAGATGCCGCTATTCCAATAATAGCCTCCCTGGTGGAAAAAGATTTCCGCAGTTTTTAACTCAGGCTTTTCAAAAAACCCTTCGGCATGGAAAACCTCGCCGGTCGAGATTCTGAAGGGTTGTCCTAATCGGATATATCCGTAAGCCGTCTCAGGTCGAGTAGGAGGGATGCCGAAGGTAACCAAGTAACCCTGCATGGCCGCCTCAATGGCCAAATGGACTTTATCCTGAAATGCCTTTGTATCCCTGATGATATGGTCTGAAGGCATGACCACCATGATAGAGTCAGGGGAAATCTGATTTAGAATCGTCGCGGCAAGGGCAACAGCAGGTCCAGTATTTCTGCCGGATGGCTCGATGATGAAATGTATTTTATTGGCATCATTTCCCAAAAAGTCCAAATGGAAACGAATATCCTGAGCCAAATGATCCGTGGTAACGATCCATATATGATCGAAGGGAATAAACCCATTCAATCTCTTGATCGTCTGACGAAGAAGGGTATCCTCCCCAACGATGTGGAGCATCTGTTTTGGGCAGTTTTCCCTGCTGAGAGGCCAAAAACGGGTTCCCCTTCCTCCCGCCAAGATGACCGCATGAACCATTCCCTCCTCTTCTATACCATTCGCGATGATGGGCATAACTCCTTCGTCGAAATGGGCGATCTTCCAAGGATTGCAGAAATCATAGCACAAGATGTTGAATCGAGTCAATTTTCTATAACCTTAAGTATATCCTAAGGTTTA
>CAKZKY010000061.1 GCA_937124575.1 uncultured Pseudomonadota bacterium
GCAAGGGCGGAAAGGGATTATCTGAAGCGGATCGAGATGTATCGAAAGATCGAGGAAATGATTCTCGATGATGCACCCATTGTTCCGATGGTGAACCATCTCTTTCAGACGGTCTATCAGCCCTATGTCAGGGGCGTTGAGGTGAGCGCCCTTGGCGGCCCTTATATCCCGATGAAGAAAATCTGGCTGAAGAAGTGATGGATTTTAGAAAGAACTTCCAATCCATTCGTCTCCGGACAAGGCTCATCTTATATTCCACCATCATCCTCCTGCTTGTCATGGCCTTGGTCATCCTTCTGGTCGAAAAACGTCAGTCTGAAACCATTCAGGAGGAAGCCCAAAAAAGGGGTGTTACAATTGCAAGACATTTAGCGGCTGTGAGCACAAACGCTCTTCTCACTTATAACTATATTGTCCTCGAGCAGAATGCGGAGAGGGTTGCCCTTGAGGAAGACGTCCTTTACGTCATCATCCACGATAAAGAGAATAAAGTGGCTGCTTACAGTGAGCATGATGAGAAACAGGGGACGATCCTCACGGACGAAGTGAGTCAGAAGGCCATCCGAGCCAGCGACCTGTTCATTCAACCGATTCTCCATGGAGAAAAAAAAGTCAAAGGCCTGGATATCTCTATGCCAGTTTACATTAAGGAGTCTCACGAGAAGTGGGGGACCGTCCGGGTTGGCCTTTCGCTTGAGAGAATCTCGTCTCAGATTTCAAGGACGCGCCTCAATCTTCTTCTCCTAGGTCTTTTTGCCGTTCTTCTCGGCATCATCGGATCGATCTTCTTTGCAAGACGCATCACCCAGCCGATCTCCGCACTGGTTGGAACGACGATCGCTGCTGCGAAGGGAGACCTCGATCAAGTCATCAACATTCAAACGCGAGACGAGATCGAAGAATTGGGAAAGAATTTCAATCATATGATCCAGCAGATTCGTCTCCATCGAGAGGAATTAGAGAATCGCCTACGGCAGATCACCTCCCTCAAGGCCTATACGGATAACATCTTGTCCTCAATGACCAATGGTCTCATCACTGTGGATTCGGAGATGAAAGTCGTCACCCTTAACGAGAGGGCCGAACAAATTTTAAGAAAGAAGAAGGCGGAATGCGCAGGCTTTTCATTGCCTGAGGTGTTGGGGGATCATCATCCCCTTTATGGCATGATGGCTGAGACATTTGCAAAAGACAGGGGAATATTCCATTCCGATATAGAGTTGAAAGAGGATGGGAAATCGATGTGGTTGACTGGAAGCACTTCGGTTCTCACTGATGGAGAAGGAACAAAAATTGGCGTTTTGGCGGTTTTTCAGGATATTACTGCGATCAAAGCCCTCGAGGAGAAGCTACGACAAGCAGACCGGCTGGCTGCCCTCGGAACCCTCTCGGCAGGGTTAGCCCATGAGATCAAAAACCCTCTCTCCGCCATCAAGACCTTTGTTCAGCTTCTTCCCAAAAAGCTTGGACAACCTTCCTTTATGGAAAAATTTAATACCACGGTCCCAAGAGAAATCGATCGGATCAATCAACTGGTCGAGGATCTGCTTGAGTTGACGAGGAGAAGAGTGCATCCTTTTGTCTCTCTGAATGTGAATCACCTCATCCTACAGGTGATTGATCTTCATAGTGAAGAGATGCGAAAGAGACAGATCCATTTCAAAGACTATCTGGACAAGGACCTTCCTTCCATTGAGGGCGATCCCGAAAGGCTCTATCGTGCCTTTTCGAATCTCATCATCAATGCGATCCAAGCAATGCCGGAGGGCGGATCGCTGATGATCTCTTCAAAACATGATCCGTTTACATCCGGGATTCAAATCTCCTTCAGGGATACGGGAATCGGAATGGATGAGGAGACAACGAGGAATCTCTTCAACCCTTTCTTTACCACCAAGGATAAAGGAGTTGGCCTTGGAATGGCACTCACCCATAAGATCATTGAAGACCATAAGGGGTTGATTGAGGTGATGAGTGAAAAGGGAGAAGGGACTACTTTTGTGTTGAGGCTGCCTGTAATCAAAATTTAAGATTGCCAACAATCGTTAACAGTTCTTTAGGTCTCTCCTTAATGCTTCATTTTTTGATCTACTTATAACCTGTCAAAATTTAAATGAAATTATTTTTTATGAGGTTGAAAGCCTTTTGGCATTCTATTTGCTCAATAACTTGATGGTGAAAAATGAATATATCTATTCTCAAACCATGCCAAGGTTGAAGGAAAAATAGAAGAAAAGTTGTTTTTCTATCGAGGAGGAGAAAATGGAAAACATTTCAAGAAGTATTTTGGTGGTGGACGATGATCAGGGGATTTTGGATTCTTTCGAGGTTCTTCTGGGCGACCGCTACGATCTCGTTATAGCGGACAACGGTTATGATGCTCTCAGGATTATCGAAACCACCCCCCCTGGTTTAGTTTTTTTAGATATTAAAATGCCTGGCCTGGACGGAATCGATGTGCTGAAGAGGCTTCGAAAAGATCAGAAGAAAGTAGAGGTCGTCATCATCACAGCCACCCACCGGGAGGAGACAGAGAAAGAGGCGAAATCCCTTGGGGCCATTGATTTTCTGATGAAACCTCTCAATATCATTGAGGTGGAGAGAATCGCCTCTCAGGTGCTCTCCTAACTCAGAAAATGGCACGGAAAGGTATTTAAAGAAATTCATCATCATTTGTTTGATTCGCTAAACCTTTCCAAAAAGATGCGTTCGCAACAATCATTTTCATCATTCTTAAGTAATACCCCGTCAAAAAAGATTGCTGATGGAGAGGGAAGGTTGGTATGAAACTACAACAAGATGTAAGAAAGGGAATTTGTTTTACAAAGGTTGAAAAAGAGGCAGAAGAGAAAAGAATCCATCTCTTAGATTCTGGGATCGATTACCGTGCTTTATTGGAGCAGATTCCTGCGATCACTTATATTGCCACTCTTGATGAGATAGGAGGCCGGCTTTATATCAGCCCCCAAATAGAGACCTTGCTGGGTTTTCCTTCCTCTGAATGGTTAACCGATTCCCAACTCTGGTCTAGGCAGATTTATCCTGACGACCGAAGGCGTGTGTTAGATGCGTTTTACAAAAGCCGTGGAAACGGCCGACCCTTTCGAACTGAATATCGCTTGATCGCCCGTGATGGCCATATCGTCTGGGTGCGCGATGAAGGCACAGTGGTAAGGGACGAATCCGGTCATCCCTCATTTATCCTGGGTTTCATGTTTGACATCTCAGAACTTATGTGGACCAAAGAAGCCATTCAGAAGAGCGAGGCGAAATTTCACACCATTTTTGAGGGGATGACAGTTGGCATCGCCCTCGTCAATCCAGATGGGCGAATCATGGAGAGCAATCAGGCCCTTCAGAAAATGTTAGGCTATAGGGGAGAAGAAATGGACGGTAAAGTTTTAAACGAAATCGCTCATCCAGAAGATGCCGACCTGGATCTGGGGCACTATAAGAAACTCATAGCGGGCGAAAAAGATCATTATCAAATAGAGAAACGTTACCTTCGAAAGGACGGAGAAATCGTCTGGGGTCGCCTGAGTGTCTCTATCCCATCTGGTTGGGGAAATGGAG
>CAKZKY010000062.1 GCA_937124575.1 uncultured Pseudomonadota bacterium
TGAGGAAGGAGCTCGATGCGAACCCCAACATCGGAGACTGGATGGCAGTTGATGAGGACGATAGTTTTCATCACAATAATTTTGCCTGGGGAAATGCGCGGATACGCCAAAAGAACTACTGGAGTGCTACCCTCGAAGAGAGATGGCGGAATCTGAAGTACGATCACTTAAGCCGACAGACAGGTTGCTGGAACTGCCCAAAGGCATGCCATAATGTGATTAAGTGGCCAGGCCGTCGAAGATTTTCTTATAAGTGTTATGGAAAAGATACCTATCATATGGCCTCCTTTCAGGAATTGGACTTTACCTATGAGATACTCCCAATCGCACAGGACTTAGGGCTTGATTCTTACTCTACCCCCCAGACCATTGCCTTTGCCCTTGAGCTTCTGGAGGCCGGAATCCTGACAGAAAAAGATTTTCCAGGAATGCCTGCTGACGTGAGAGGGAGATTCTACTATCTAATTCACAAAATAGCATTTAGAGAGGGAATTGGAGATATCTTGGCAGATGGCGTTTCCCGGGCTGCGGAACGGATTGGAAAAGGAGCCGAGAAATTTGACCATAATACAGTCAAGCGATTCGAACAGTTACCCATCAAGCTCGGTAAGCTCAATCCAGCCTATTTCTTAATGATTGCCACAGGGGAAGACATGGCGATCACCCAGATCGAAGGTTCTTTTCCACAGGATCCAATTGCAGATCCAGAGCTGAGAGAAGAATTCATCAAAAGGTGGGTTGCGGTGCCGGACAAGAAGTTCGCAGAGTGGTTCAGGCAGTGGGAGAAACGTGATCAGCTACCTGATGAGGCCATGGTTGCCATTGTTGATTGGAATGAGTGCATGCATTACCTTGACGATTCTCTCGGGTTCTGCGGATTCGTATCTTCATTCAGAGGTCAGTTTGGTGGCACCACAGGATATCATGTATGGAACATGCCCCAGATCATCACCCATGCGACAGGATGGGAATTCGATAAAGACAGGCTATGGGAATGTTTCCAGAGAAACCGAAACCTGGTAAGGGCGCTCAATAATCGAGTGGGCCTGAGAAGATCTTGGGAAAGGCCGCCAGAAGATCACTGGGCTGTAAGGAATGAGGAGTATGAGCAACAACTGCTGACCAAGTACTATGACTTTAAGGGTTGGACCTTTGATGGAATTCCGACCAAAGAGACGCTGGAGAGATTGGGCCTAGGTTACGTGGCAGAAGACCTCATTAAGAGGGGCGTTTTGACGGGAAATGAAGTGACAGCTCTCAACGATCTGAGGGCCAAGAAAGAGAAGGGATAAACCCCGTTAGAAGAGGTTCCCTTTCTAACGGGAGACTCATACCCCGATAGAGACTAAGTTTCCCATGGTCCAAGCAACATAGCCTTCTAACGGGGTGAAGAAGGGGGTATCACCGTGAATCACGATGGGAAAAAAACGAGGATCATCAAAGATATAAAGGTCGATACTAAAAAGTGTGTGGGGTGCAGGGCTTGTGAAATCGCATGTTCTGCTTTCCACGCGGTTCCGAAATATAGTTCGGTCAATACTGCACGTTCAAGGATCATGGTGATCATGGATGAAGTGCGAGATATCTTTTTGCCGATACGGGCAGGTGACCACGCCATGGCAGAATGTAATGGAAGAAATCGTTACATCATCGATGGCAAAGAATACGACGAATGCGCATTTTGCCCAGCTTCCTGTCCGTCGAGGGATGCCTTTAAAGACCCAGATTCTGGATTTCCTCTCAAATGCGACATGTGTGAGAGTGTTCCACCTTTGGAAAAGCCAATGTGTGTCGACGCATGCACGTTTGGTGCCTTGACATACGAAGAGAGGGAAGAGATCGTAGATGCTGAGCCGAAGAAGCTCGGTGAGATGGAAATCGGCTTAAAATCTTTGATCAAGAAGTACGGACTGAAAAGGGTGATGGAGACCATCGCCCGGGTATCAAAGGAGTA
>CAKZKY010000063.1 GCA_937124575.1 uncultured Pseudomonadota bacterium
AGTCTTCTTCAATATATCCCCAGCTCTTAATATAGTCCTTATAGGTATTTGCATCCATCAGGGATGTCAGATCACGAATATCCATCATTTGAAGAACGATCATCCACCCTCCTTCGTAGGGCTCATCGTTGATCAGGGTGATTTGTTCTCTCAACTTATGATTTCTTTGGATAATCGTTCCACCCAGAGGAGAATAGAGCTCAAAAGAAACTTTAGAGGTCTCGAGAATTCCAAAAAGACTCGATGGTTTAATTTCGTATCCTTCTTCAAATAGATCGATACTCACCAGATCTCCTATCCAGGATTGAGCGAAATCCGTGATTCCAATGGTTGCACAATCTCTTTCAACCCTTACCCAGGTATGTTCAGTACTATACTTTAAATCTTCTGGGAAGACCATTTGGTGTTGAGTTATCATTGAATGAAGTGGATGAGGACATCTTGCTTTACCGCCAGTCCAAGTTCTGCTTCTGCGGCCTTGATGATCCCGCAAGGCACAGGACAACTGTTATGGCGAATCACCTTTTTCGCTGTCTGGTAAACTTTATCCTCTCCGAAGGGAAATCCGAGGATGTCCTCAACTGTCAAGAAGGCAATCCCTTCAGCGAGTGCTTTTACCTGCTCACAATCGCTTTCGATGGTGATCTTCACTCTCTTCGTTCCATCTGGTATTGCCGTTACCATTACAGAAAACCCGCAGTCACCTGGTCTGATTTCTAACTTCGTCATCTCTTGGTCATCTCCGTTTCTACCAAGCAACCGTCTTCCATCCTGAATTCGTTATCATGCCATTTTATCTGGAAACCTCCATGGTTTGTTCACAGGATAATTTCCTCTTCTTTACAAATTTCATTTAACCATAATGCTTTGATCTCCGGTTTCCCCCCAGGCTAAATACTTTGTTTTTTAGAAGGGGGCATTAATTTATTGAACGCCTTAAGCCAACTTCTCGCAGCTTCTATCAAAACCAAACAGAATAAAACAATAAATAGGAGCAAGAGTGACATCTGGACATAGGCAGGTGTTGTTCCTGATGGCAAAAGGTCTTTCAATATTCTTATACCCGCTCCATGGATAGATGCAGACGCAAAAACAATCACGGGCCAGAAAGCTATAAGACCGTAGAGAGGTTTAAAATGTTTTAGGATATAAGAGGTTGCAATGATTAGGCCTATACAAGCCATTAACTGGTTACATATTCCAAACATTGGCCATAAGATACCGATGGTTCCTGTCCAAAGCAGGTATCCCCATAGAAAGACAGCAATAAAAGCTAAAATGATAGTGCTAAACCACCATTTCGACCTCATTTTCGGTGTGATTCCTAACGCATCCTGAACGAAATATCTTGCCATTCTAGTGCCATGATCCATAATGGGCATGATAAATATTCCCATGAAAACAATCATAAATTGGTACCAAAATGCTAATGTCGTTTCTCTTTTAAATAAATCGGAGAGGAGGTTCGCAACACTTACACTTAGCGATGAAACCCCGCCAACTCTTCCTTGAAGGTCCATCCCGATCAATTCTGAGAATCGTTGTAGTTCAACGGGATTCATTCCTATTCCTGCATAGACTTTAGGATTCGCATTAATAGCAAAATAGTCTCCTGGAAACAGTGTGCAGGCTAAACACAAGGCAACTACTGCTATCATGCTCTCAAGTAACCAACCACCATAACCTATTGTTCTGATATGGCTTTCTTTAGCTATTAGCCTTGGTGATACACCAGAGCAACAAAGTGTATGCCATCCCGATATTGCCCCACAAGTAATCACTATGAAAAGGAAAGGCCAGAGAGTTCCTGGGACAACTGGCCCACCAATAGTCGCATAGACAGTTAAGGGAGGCATTTTAAAGGTTGGATGCATAATTAATAAAGCAATTGTAATCAACATTACCCCTGATACTTTTATTGTCCCACTCAAGTGATCCCTCGGAGCAAGTAGTATATGGACAGGGATGATTGAGGCAAACAGGGAATATATACCGATCAAAACTATCAACCGCTCTCTCCTGAGATCGAATATATTTAATAACCCCATTTTTTGAAGTTCCGGTGCAGTCAGTAGAACGATGATAAGAAGGCCTAACCCGATTATAGCCCCCTCTTGAAACTTCCCTTTTCTTATCCAGTTTTCATATGCGTAAATAAATAGGGCGATTGGAACAGTTGCCATTACTGTAAAGGTCGCCCATGGATTATTCTTAAGTGCAGAGATAAGCCCAACTCCCATCCCGGCAATCGCCATTATTATCATAAAGAAAGCAGCACATATTACCGCAATCCAGCATAAGAATCCAACCTCCCTCTTTGCGATATCTCCTATTGATTTCCCATCGTATTTAACTGAGAGGTACATTACCATAAAATCATGTACACCGCCGGCTAAACACGTTGCAGCTAATATCCAAAGGATACAAGGAAGCCACCCATACTGTGCTGCCAATGTAGGGCCTATGAGTACTCCTGCACCTGCTATCGTCGCATAGTGGTAGAAGAAAACAGTCCATTTTTTCATTGGCACGTAATCCTTGCCATCATTGAATCTTACGGCCGGAGTAGGTTTCTCATCATCAAGTTTTGCAATCTTTAATGCCAAAAACTTTGAATAAAAACGAAAGCCCAATCCAAATACTAAAATCGCTATTGCCAAAATAAATGCAGAATTCATCTCTCTCCTCCCCACAGTTTTTTTAGGATTGCTCCAATCAGCTCCTCCTCAGTAGGGATAAGGCTTTCAAAACAGAGTTCTCCATTGATAGCAATCGAAGGAAGCGACCTTGCCTTGAATT
>CAKZKY010000064.1 GCA_937124575.1 uncultured Pseudomonadota bacterium
CCGTATCTTTCATGGCTCCAGTCCTCCCTGGAACCATTTTACCCTAAACTATCACCCATTAAAAACCCGGAAGAACCAAAGAAAATAGGTAAAGGCTAAAGAGTCAGGTCGCAACATTCAACAAGTTAACGGTGCTTTCACGTCGGATGATTCCGAAAGAATCTCATGCAGGGGAAATGATGGGAAGGCACTGTTTAGAGGGAAAGAAGCGCCCGCACAAAAGCCGGAGGTTGATGATGAGAGATTTCGGGATAAGTTGGTTTGTTCTTATGCTGCTCTTCTTTATGCTCAGCCCATCTGTTGAGGCGATTGAATTGGGCCAAGTTCCTCCCAAGGTGGAGTTGAAGGAGAAACTGGGGGGACGCCTGGATGGAACCCCCTGGAGCAGCAGCGAACTGCAAGGAAAGGTCTTTGTGGTTTTTTATGTTGATCCTGATGAAAAAGATACGAACAACGAAGCCAGTGAAGCCCTGAAAAAAGAGAAGTTTCCAAGCGATCAGTTTCAATCGGTCGGGATCATTAATATGGCAGCAACCTGGCTTCCCAACTTTGCCATTTCGTCTTCCATTAAAGATAAACAGAAGCGCTATCCGGACACCATCTATGTGCGGGATTATAAAAAGGTGTTGGTGAATGAGTGGAAGATCGCTGACGACAGCAGTAATGTCGTTGCCTTTGATAAGAAGGGAAATTTGATTTTCAGAAAAGACGGAAAGCTCACCCCAGAAGAGATTCAGAAGTTGATCAAGGTCATCCGTGATCATTTGTAATCTTCGGTTCTTGGTGACTGGGTGGGCATTTCGACCCCCCGCCCCAATCGGTGTTCTCAATTAGGGAAGGAATATTTTGATGAGGGCGATGATGATCTGACGGAAGAGGGTGATTAAGGGGTTGAGTAGCCCAAGAAAGAGCAGCCCAATGATGATGAAAAATCCGTAAGGCTCGATGCGTGAAAGGAAATATCGGGTTTCTGCCGGTGCGAACCCCATGAGGATTTTTGAACCATCCAGGGGAGGGATTGGAATGAGATTGAGGGCCGCCAACGTGATATTGATATGGGCAAGGGTATAGATGAAAACAGCCCCTGTTCCAAAAGAAGGTAAGCCAAGGAGTCCATAGAGAAACAGAGCTACAAAGGCAAGCAAGATGTTGGCAAGTATCCCAGCCGATGAGACAAAAATGAGTCCTTTTCGTCGGTTGGGGATATTATTGAGATTGACCGGAACCGGTTTTGCCCAACCAAATCCAGCCAGAAAGAGCATAAGCGTTCCGATGGGATCGAGATGTTTGAGTGGATTGAGACTCAATCTTCCCAGCCATTTTGCCGTCGGATCCCCCATCCTGTAAGCAACCCATCCATGAGCCACTTCATGAATGACCACGGAATAGAGAAGTGGAATGACGAGCAGAAGAAATGCAATTGGATCATTCATCAAAAGTTTGAAAAGTCCCATGAATCTATCTTTTTCCTCTCGGTTCGATGGTCCGCCTCTATTATGACTATAAGAGATCCAAAAAGCAAACAGAAGGAAATTTTTCTTCCGATTCATTAACCCCGTTAGAAAGTCCCGCTCCTTGCCTCATGTGAAACTTAACTTCTATTGGGGTAGGAACCTTCCCGTTAGAAAATACTCCGTGTAAAACTATTCCATCGAAAATTCATAGACTTTCTAACGGAGTTCCCGGAGAGGTGAGGGAGATTTCTGTTGTGGTGGAGTTGCTCCGTTTAGATTCGCCTTGGGTGTAGGTTTTTATAAAGAGCTTGAGGAGTTCCAGCTGATCGTCTGTCAGAACCTCAAATTCCACTCCGCAACGGCTGGTGGTTAATTGAATGATCAGAGGCCCATATTCAGCAGGAATGGGTAAGGGGAAGTCATAGACAATTCTACAAGTAATTTTAAATTGCTTAAAATCGTCCACCAGGAAACGAATGATTCTCTTTGAATTTACCCAATTGAGATTTGGGTCATAGAGATGTTCGAAAGATAATCCCCCTAAACTGATATCTTTCACTTTCCCGATTATGTTGGAACCATTCAGGACAGCAACGAGGAGATTTTCTTCGGCAATGAATCGGGGGTATTTTCTTCTATCCATTCTGATTCTATCTGACCCCTGCCGAAAGGACTAAACTTCGATAACCGAATTGAGGA
>CAKZKY010000065.1 GCA_937124575.1 uncultured Pseudomonadota bacterium
AGTGGCTCATATTACTGCTTAAACTTTAAAGGCGGCTAATTTTTCATTTATAGTTTTCACGCAGGATTCAGGTTTAAAAAAGGCTTGACAAAAAAATGGGAATGAGATATAAGAAAATAAAATATCAATACTAAGTACCGCATAGCGGTAATTTCATGAAAGCCTCCAGAAATTTTATCGAGTCCCTTTCCCGCGGCCTTGCTCTTCTTTCTGCTCTGCCTGAAAGTCCAGCATCGCTCACCCTCACCGAGCTCTCTCATAAACTTCGCTATAGCAAGAGCACCATCCAGCGATTGACTTACACCCTTCAAAAATTAGGATATTTGGATCGAGATGCAGAGACCAAAAAATTCAGGTTAGGGTATAAATCCCAGTTGTTTGGCCTATCCGTGATGAGGAATTTGGATCTCCGGAAAATGGCCTCTCCTCATCTGGAAAAGACGTCAAAGGAGATCGGTGAGACGGTCAACCTTGCCATTCTGGATGGAAAAGAGATCGTCTATGTGGAACGGATCAAGACCCAACAGATTCTCAACATCAATCTTGAGGTAGGCTCCAGGCTTCCAGCCTATAGTACGTCCATGGGAAAGGCCATCATGGCTTTCCTTCCTCGTCCTCGGTTAGAGGCCCTTTTACGAAAGATGAATCTGAAGCCTCATACTTCCAATACCATTACATCCATAGAGGGGCTCAAGAATGAACTCGAAAAGGTGAGACGTTGTGGGTTTGCAACAAATAACGAAGAACTCGCCAATGGGCTGAGATCGGTGGCTGCTCCGGTAAGAAATTCCGAGGGCGAGGTGATCGCCGCTGTCAATATTGCGGTTCCTTCCATTCGGGTTCAAATTAAGCGATTGGAGACCGTTCTTGCACAAAAGGCCATAGAAACAGCGGATCAAATTTCATTTGCTCTTGGCTATAAAATGGAGGGGTGATGAGATACGCATATCCTCAAGGACATGTGCTTTATCGGAAATTAGGACGGATCTATCCTCTAGTCACCCATGGAGAAGGGATTTATCTCTACGATGAGAAAGGAAAGTGCTATATTGACGGGTCCGGTGGCGCCTTGGTTGTCAATGTGGGGCATGGCCAAAAGGAGATCGTCCAAAAAATGGTAGAACAGATGGGTCAGGTGGGTTATGTCCACGGAACCCAGTTTACCACACATTCGATTGAGGAGTATGCCGAGGCAATTGGGAATATCCTGCCAGGAGGGTTGGAGAAGATATATTTTTTATCAGGCGGTTCCGAGTCAATTGAGGCGGCCATCAAATTTGCAAGACAGTATTTTTTGGAATCGGGGCATGCCCAGAGGTGGCGGGTAGTTGCCCGATGGCACAGTTACCATGGAAATACCCTCGGAGCACTCTCCCTGACGGGAAGGATTGGAATGAGAAAGCCTTATCTTCCCCTTCTGATTGATTTTCCCCATTTCCCACCCCCTTACTGTTACCGGTGTCCTTACAACCTGACCTATCCTAAATGTGAACTCGAATGTGCCAAAGCCCTTGAACAACTGATCCAGATGGAAGGGGCAGAGACCATTTCAGCCGTTATCCTGGAACCCATTGGAGGAGCGACTATTGGAGCCTTAGTTCCACCCGAAGGTTATCTCAATCTGATCCGTGAGATATGCGACCGTTTTGGAATTTTTCTGATTGATGATGAAGTCATGACCGGGATGGGAAGGACCGGAAAATGGTTTGCCACGGAGCATTGGAAAATCTCTCCCGACATCATGGTTCTCGGAAAAGGGATGAGCGGTGGTTATTTTCCCCTTTCGGCGATGGTGACGCGGAGTGAATTTGTAGATCGGCTGAAAGAGAAAACAGGGGGGTTTGTTCATGGCCATACTTTTTCACATCATCCGGTTGCCTGTGCTGTAGGATTAGCCGTCATCCGGTTTATCCAGGAGAAGAAGCTTATCGAACAGAGTGAAAAAAGAGGAATTTACCTCTTAAAGAGATTAGAAGAGTTGAAGAACTTTCCATTTGTGGGCGATGTGAGGGGAAAGGGCCTAATGACGGCCATCGAATTTGTCAAAGATCAGAAGACAAAAGAACCATTTCCGAGGACTGACCGGTTTACGGAGAAGGTGATTGATCAGGCTTTTGAGAATGGCCTTGTCCTTTACCCGGGGACAGGATTCGTGGATGGAGTGAATGGCGATATGGTGATGGTTGGGCCTCCGCTCATCATTGAAGAAAGTCAGATCGAAGAGATCATCGACCTTCTGAAAAAAACCTTTTCCCACATTCAGCAAAAATCCTAAAGAGGATTTATGAAAACGTTTGTTCTACATCACGACAAATGCACGGGTTGTTCTCTCTGTGAATTGGTCTGTGGATTAACCCATTATAAAAAGAACAATCCTAAAAAATCAGCCATTCATATAGAGAGGAAATTTCCATCTCCAGGCTCCTTTGAAATCCATGTCTGTAATCAATGCGGGCGATGTAAAGAGGCCTGTCCCAGCGAGGCCATTATCGAACGTAATGGAGCCTATTTCATCGTTCCTGAAAAATGTAATTTTTGTGGTATCTGTATTGAAGAATGTCCCTTAGGGGTCTTGTTTACCCATAAAGATCTGGCCTATCCGATCAAGTGTGATCTCTGCGGTGAATGTGTCACCGTTTGCGCTTCTGAAGCGATTCAATGGAGTGAATGATATGTTTGGGTTTGGCGGGAAGACCCTCCGGGTCAACTTGACCGAGAGGAAGATTGAAAAAGGAAAGTTAGATCCGGATTTGATCAAGCAGTGGTTAGGGGGGAGGGGGTTTATTGGCAAAATCCTTTATGATGAGCTTCCCCGGGGGGTTGATCCCCTCAGCCCTGGCAATAAGCTTGTGATTGCAACCGGTCCTCTTTCTGGGACCTTCTGGCCCAGCGCCGCCAAAATTGTCTTTGGCACAAAGTCTCCACTGACCAGAGGGTATGGAGATAGCAACCTTGGTGGTTTTTTGATGGCTGAGTTGAAGTATGCGGGCTACGATCTGATTATTTTGGAAGGCGCCTCCGCTCATCCTCTTTATCTTTTCATTGAGGATGAAATCGTGGAATTGAGGGATGCCAGCCGCTACTGGGGGATGGGGGCACTGGAGTCTGAGGTAGAACTCAAAAAAGAGCTGGGAGAGGCCTTTCAGATTGCGACGATCGGTCCTGCTGGAGAGAATCGGGTCCTTTATGCCAACATCAATCATGAATTTGGAAGGCAAGCTGGTCGCTGTGGCATGGGAGCGGTCATGGGGGCAAAGGGATTGAAGGCGATCGCCGTACACGGGACAGGGGATATCCCAATTTATGACCCTGAGGGCTTGATTCAGATTACCAAGTCAGCCCTTCAACACATCACCAGCCAGCCCTATTTTAAACGTTTTCGTCTTTATGGGACAACCGATATTACGGATTGGTGCCAGGGCATGGGGGTTTTGCCTACAAAAAATTTCATGTATGGCCAATATGAGAAGGCGGAACAGTTAGCGCCTGAGCCCATGAGGGAGAAGATCCTGGTCCGGGATAAGGCCTGTTTCGGTTGCCCACTCAATTGCGCCAACTATACCCACTCGAAGAAGTTTAGCACCTTTATTGATGGCCCGGAATACGAGACGATAGGAATGCTTGGCTCCAACCTTCTCCTTGAGGATATCGAACAGGTTCAGTATCTCAATTACCTCTGTGATGACTATGGAGTGGATACGATCGCCTTTGGAGGAACAGTTGCCTTTGCCATGGAGTGCGTTGAAAAGGGATTGATCAAAAAAGAGGCGCTGGATGGCATAGAGCTTCACTTTGGAAATTTTGAGGCCATCCAGGCGATCCTTAAAAAGACGGCTTACCAAGAAGGGGTAGGTAAACTCCTGGCACAGGGCTCAAGAGACATGGCTGAGAGAATAGGGCGGGGAAGTGAGGTTTTTGCATTCCATGTCAAGGGGCTGGAGTTTTCTGCTTATGAGTGTCGAGGGGCGCCTGCTATGCTTCTCTCCTTTATGACTTCGGACATCGGCGCCCAGCACACTCGATCCTGGGCTATTGTCCAAGACATGGATATGGGAAGAGATAATATTCAGGGCCGGGCGAAACTGGTCATAGAACTTCAAACCCTTAGACCCTTAATGGAGGTCTTTGGTGTATGCAGGTTTCCCTGGCTCGAAGTGAAACTCGATTTTGGGGAGTATGTAAAAGCTTTCAATGCGGTCACGGGATTGGGTTACGATAAAGGCAAACTCTTCCAAATCTCTGAGAAAATCTGGAATTTAACCCGTGCCTTCTGGGCACGAGAAGTGGAGGATTTCGGTCGCAAATATGATCTTCCACCTGGCCGTGTTTATGAACCTTTGCCTTCTGGTCCGGCCAAAGGACTGCATTTGACAGAAGAGAAGGTCCACCAGATGCTGGATGAATATTATAGATTGAGAGGCTGGAATCAAAATGGCATTCCCACAGAAGCCAAATTGAGAGAATTGGGCTTAGAGCGAATTGCAGAAGATTTGAATAAATTGGGGAAACTTTAGAAGAGAGGAGGTGACGATCCATTCATCTTTGAGGACGAAGGGAAGAGATTCTTTCAAGGTTAAACTTTTTGGATTATGTCAAAAGTTCTATGAAAAGCAGGGGTGATCTATGAGAGGCGGGACGTGAAGGATGCCCGGGAGAAAGGCAGGAGAAAGATTGAGTTAGAAAGGCGGTAAGGCAGGATATTAAGGAAGAGCATTAAGGTGGTTTGGTAACGGTAATAGGACAAAGAAGCGGATTGGTAAGTTGTAGACTCGACTCTACGAGAAGTGTTCTTTGACAATTGAAGAGAAGCACCTTTATGCGGCGAGGGAGAGGATCTTGGCCCATTTGCCTTGGATAGTAGCAATGCCTTCCAATTCAGGAAGGGTAACAGGCGT
This sequence comes from uncultured Pseudomonadota bacterium, assembly GCA_937124575.1. GTDB lineage: Bacteria > Desulfobacterota > BSN033 > BSN033 > UBA1163 > RBG-16-49-23. Next base: position 4,896 of record CAKZKY010000065.1, read on the forward strand.
TTTGTAATCGAGGGACATGTGGGGCCTTAAGAAGTTGTAATGGGTGACAAAGAGGGTGATCAGGGCAAGAGCGCCATTGGCGCTGTTAAAGCCGTGGGATGGTTTTAGATGGTGTTTAAAGGTGCGGTTGAGCCGTTCGATGAGTTGTTTGTAGGGTCGGAACTCTTGGGACTCAGTGTCGAGATTCTGAAGTCCAATGACCTTGCGGTGCTGTAGGGAAGGATTCTGGGATCTGTCGGCGTTGAGAAAGTGGATGGCAGCGGGATAGGAGGGATTGCCATCGGTCACCAGAATAAGGGTTTGGTTTGGATCAGCAGTGCGAATGGTTTCTTTCATGGCGATAATAGCCGGGAGAGTGTCCCTGGTCGTGGCCAGGTGGTAGGAGGTGATCTTGAGGGATTTGGAAGAGATGAAAAAGAAGACAAAGTGATGTTTGGCCATGACCTTGATGTAGGCCTCATCGCCTGCGCTTATTTTATCAATGGATCCCTTATGGGACAGATTAAAGCCGTGGCAATAGAAAGCGGCCGCAGCCGCATAGTTCAGGACGGTTTGATAGGAGATTGGGATAGAGAACACGGAGCGGAGGACGAGAGCCGTCTTTCTGGCACTGAGGGCGAAAGAGACATAAAAAGCCAGGACAAGGCCCAGGATATGAGGTCCATTGTGGATGTTTTGCAGATCGACGGCTTGTTTTTCAGGTTGTGAGGGGGCAAGTTCGTTGGGTTGGTAGTGGTACTCCCGGTACTGGTAGGTGAGCTTAAACTGAGAACTTCTTTTTTGGGCCAGAGCTTTTTCCCTCTCATTGAGTTTGTTAATCTTCCGTATTCGATGGGGACAGGCGTTGTTTGAGCACTTGTAGATGGTCACTTCTTTTTTCTGTTTCCAGGTGAACAGGGCGTGTTGGCAGTAGGGGCAGTAGTACTTGGTTTTACCTTTGCGGAATCGTTTCTCCTGTTGAAAGAGTTGTCCGCAGACCTTGCAGCGGAGTTGAGATCGTTTCATGCCGTCATTGTAGTAGAGGTAGTCATGGGGCGCTTGACAGGAGGGGCAGCGGGTGAGCTCAGGGATCCGAGGGGAGCTGGCCCGATATTTTACCGGGCCTAAGGGTTTTGCGTGCTTCTTGTGGTAGGAGGCCAGGAGATCTCGCCAATCCAGGGATGGAGTAGGTTCTTTCTTTACGTGCTGTGGCTCCGTCAGAGGAGCTAAGGAATCAACTGAGAACTTTCTGTAATTAGGGTGCTTCTCTTTGAAATCGTCTTTGGGTTTAACTTCAGGGTTGCGGTTTTCGAGGACATCAAGAAGACCGGCAATAATCTCTTGTATTTCGTTCTTGGTGAACTTGGAGCAAATCCAGATGACGAAGCGGGCTATTCGCGACATGGGGGCTTGCCTCCGTTTGGGTGGCTCTCAAACATTCAACCCTATTTCGGTAGGGGAAGCAAGCCCCCTCCTAAAAACAAGAGGGGCTTTGTGGAACCCACATTCCCAAAAAGTCGGCGACGACTTTTGAGTATAAATTTCAAACCAAAACCTTAAAACCCCCTATTTCAGGGGGGGGTGGTAAGTCCATCTTAGATAAGAGGCTGAGGCAATTCAAGAATTCGGTTTGAAGACAAGATATGGACGTTTCAGGGACATGGGAGTAGAAAGAAAGTAAGCT